>CAJOQO010000146.1 GCA_905236545.1 uncultured Lachnospiraceae bacterium | reverse complement strand
TTGTACTCGTTGTTGCCGCCGAAGTTTACATTGCAGTACCAGTCTCTGTAGGCGGAGTTCTCCCGCTTCGCCTGAATATCCTTAAAAGCAAAGAAATCCCTTCCCGTATGGTTGAACACGCCGTCAAAGATCACTTTGAGCCCGGCCTCATGACATGCCGCGACAAAGTCCTTCAGATCTTCATTCGTCCCCAGCCGGCTGTCCAGAAGTCTGTAATCCGTGGTCTCGTATCCATGTCCGACAGACTGAAAGAGAGGGCCGATATAAAGCGCCGTAAAACCGAGCTTTTTCAGATGTCCGATCCACGGCAGCAGATTCGGAAGCCGGTGAACCGGCTCGCCGTAGTCATTCTTTCTGGGCGCTCCTGTCAGTCCCAGCGGATAGATGTGGTAAAAAACCGCTTCGTCATACCATGCCATTCTTTGCTCCTCCTTGCATCATTTCCTCATTCTGCACAAAAGCCATTCCGGCTTTTCCTGCGCTTTCGGTATCTCCATTCCGTATCAGTATTGCTCCCGCAGATTAAAGAAGAAGTCTTTCTTCTGCGGCGTGTCGATCACACGCACGGGCTTGATCTGGTTGGAAGATGCCCCCTTCATGATCTGAATATCGCGGTACAGCTGATAAGTCTGCTGCTGCAGGAGAACCAGTTCCAGCCTGCCCAGAACCCCCGTCCGCACCATCTCGCCGTAAGCGGGATTGGACTGCATCAGCTTCCCTTCCAGCACATCCCGGCAGCCGGCAATCCGCTCCTGCGGGATCACGCCTGTCGGCTCGACCAGCATGATATAGTGCCCGGGGCTTGAATCCGTATCGGCGTAGATACTGTAATCACTGACATGGATCCGGGTTTCCAGATAAAACTGTTCCATGCTCCATCGCAGATCCTCTTCATTGGTCTTCTCGCCCGCGATTGAGATCAGCTGGTTCTCCCGGTATACAAACCGGATCATGGGTGTCTCATTATAATAGCTGGTGACGCGTACCACATCATGCAGCCGGTAGCGGTAGAATCCGGACAGGTTGGTCACAATCACGCGGTAGTCCTCACCGATCTCCAGCTCATCGATGTTCAGCGTCTTCGTCTCATCCTCGCAGCCCACGGGGATGAACTCATAGAATCCTCCGTCAGGGATCAGGACATACGACTCGTCTCCCATATGCCGGGCCGTGGCAATCAGAGCCTCTGACGCCGCATAGCAAAGGTTGTTGAAGGGAATATTCTTTCCGCTGTACTTGCGCATCCGCCTTGCATAGGGGAAGAATCCGCCTGTCCCGATCCCGCCGATCCAGCTCATTTTCGGCCAGATTCTTGGAATAATCGGCGTGTCAAACCCTTCGCGGAATTCACGCAGCAGCTCTCTCGCACGCTTTCTGTCAGGCCGGATGCTGTCCTTCAGGGCATCGCGCACATTTCCGGGAATCCGGATCTCCGGATCGATCCGTCCGTGGTAAATGTCACGGCAGAGCAGCCCGTAATTATCCCGGATGTAATCCATCAGATCGACCAGTCCCGTCATGAAAGCAGCATCCATGAAGACCAGCTCCCGGTCCATCAGCGCGAAACGGGCCTTGAGATACTTCATGTCCATCTCCTGGCCGGGACAGACGACCTCCCAGGGGGAAGACAGCAGAAACGGCACAAAGTCCTTCATGGAGGACATCAGCGTGGAGGAAACCGAGCCCCGCCCCACGCCGGAGGGGGTCTGCATCACCCTGAGCTCCACCGCATTCAGCCCCCGCCCTCCGGGAAGCCCTTTTCCGGTTGTGTTGCGGTAATACTCATCCGCCACGCCGAACGCCATCTCCGCGCTGTAACGGGTATACTTATCCAGCTCCTCCTGTGAGACCGGCACATACTTCGGAACCCCGATGCTTCCGGTGCTCATGGCAAAATGCTTTGGCGGATCCGCACAGAGGATATTTGCCTCTCCGTTCATCATGCGCTGAATGTAAGGCACATAGTCATCGTACTCGGTCAGCGGCACGTGCTTCTTAAAATCATGAACGGTATGGATCTGTGCAAACCCGTATTTCTTTCCATATTCCGTGTCCTGGTTTTTCTTCAGAAGCTCGGTCAGAAGCCTGTACTGAAGGATCACCGCCTCCCGGCTCCCCCGGTCAACAGCCCTGACAGCTCTCCTCCCGCGCAGAATCATAATCTCGGTTCTGTCCAGGCTGAGGATCTTTCTCCTGTCTGTTCCCAGAAGAGGTTTGTGCTGCGCCCAGAACGATCGGAAGCCCTGGCCCGCGTTTTGGATTCTTTCGCCCATCTTCACTATCATCGCTTTTCTCTCCGTCCATTATGGATCCGTAATCTGGATCCGGATCACCGGGACGCCGGCGCGGATCACGCCTGCCCACCGATGGTGTCCGTTGAGGATCAGGTAACCTCCCTGCCGCAGCTTATTCACCTGCACCGGTTCGTCAAAGACCTTTTCCCCCATGCTGTACTGTCTTCTCGCAAGCGTGCAGTAGTTCTCCACAATCGCCGCGTTCGGTCCGATATTCGGGAAGGTAAACTCATCATCCGGGTTCACATGCAGCAGGGACGGCTTTACTTTCTTTGGGATCATCTTCTCCAGCGCCCCTGCCTTCACCGTTTCAAGACGGCCCTTCATGTTCTGCAGATCCTCCTGGATCATCCTCTCTAAATCTGTTCCGTAAGCCATTCCATATCCCTCCAGGCGGTCAGCACAGATCAGTTGCTCCGGGAAACTTTGATTGTTTCCCTTTTTTCTTTGTCTGAACTCACGTCAGGATCCCGGTTCAGATTTCTTCTCTCCTCAAGGTTTCGTACGCGCCGTGCCTCTGCGAGCACCTTTTTGTCCCAGTCCGGATCCGGATCACAGACATGATACGTCCTGAACCCATACTTTTTTCCATTTTGATGGATGGCATCCTCATCATCGATATGCAGGGCGATGCGGTAGAAGCCCGGCATCTTCTGCGGGAGAGGATAAGGATGGTGCTTCTGCACCTCTCTCAGATGGCGGGGCCGGTTGACAATCTCATCAAAACGGACCCCGTAAAGACGAAAGAGATTCCGGATGTAGCTTGTCGGACGACTGGATGAGGTGTAAACCCATACTTCAAAGCCCTCCTCCTGAAGGGAATGAATCAGCCGGACCGTCCCCTTGCGCAGTCTTTCCCTGTACAGGGCGCGCAGCGGAAACGGCGGCGGAGTTTCTATCTCAAAAGTATCCGGATCCACAAACAGTACTTCATCAAGATCAAAGGAAATGCGCATAACGACTCTCTTCCTCTTCCCTGTCCGGTTCCGTTCTCTGCCCTGACCGGGCACATTCCGCTGCATCCTGCTCCGTCTTCCGCCGCATAAGCGAGAAGCGGGGGACGCGAAACAGGGGGAACCGGATCCCTTCAGCGATCCAACCTTGCAGATGAAATAAATTATAGCATGCCTGCTGTAGGAAGAGAAATTTTTCTGCTGCGAATTCGTTCCGGAATGGCACAGTATGTTACCGTGAATCGTAACCACCGTATGCGGCCTGCGGATGGCTTCTTGCCCCGGCCTGCCGCAGGCCGCTCCCTGAGCACCATGAGAAGGCCACAGGGGTTCCTGAGCGGCAGACTTTCGGGGGTCGGAGCGAAGGAACC
>CAJOQO010000145.1 GCA_905236545.1 uncultured Lachnospiraceae bacterium | reverse complement strand
GAGGCGTTTACGGCGATGCGTATGAGAGGCGCGAATTCCACGGATATCGCCGTGCTTGTTGTCGCCGCGGATGACGGCGTCATGCCGCAGACCGTTGAAGCGATCAACCATGCCAGGGCGGCCGGAATCGAGATTATCGTAGCGATCAATAAGATCGACAAGCCAAGCGCGAACATTGACCGCGTAAAACAGGAGCTGACAGAATATGAGCTGATCTCGGAAGACTGGGGCGGAAGCACCACCATGGTTCCTGTTTCCGCGAAATCTCACCAGGGAATCGATGACCTGCTCGAGATGATCCTCCTCACGGCAGATGTGATGGAGCTGAAGTCGAATCCGAACCGCCGCGCGAGAGGTCTTGTCATCGAGGCGAAGCTTGACAAGGGCCGCGGCCCTGTCGCATCTTTGCTGATTCAGAAGGGTACCCTTCATGTCGGCGATCCGATCGATGCCGGCGCCTGCTTCGGTAAAGTACGCGCGATGACCGACGATAAGGGCAGAAGAGTCAAAGAAGCCGGCCCTTCCATGCCGGTCGAGGTGATCGGATTCTCGGATGTTCCCGGCGCGGGAGAAGTCTTTACATCGCCTGAAACCGAGAAGGAAGCGAAGAGCTTCGCAGCGACCTTCATCACGGTTGGCAAGGAAAAGATGATCGAAGAGTCCCGCAAGAGAACGTCTCTTGATGATCTCTTCAACCAGATCAAGGAAGGTACCCTGAAAGACCTGAACCTGATCGTAAAGGCTGATGTGCAGGGCTCTGTTGAAGCGCTGCGCCAGAGTCTCCTGAAACTGACCAATGAAGAGGTTATCGTGAAGATCATCCATTCGGCGGTCGGCGCGATCAATGAATCGGACGTCACGCTTGCCGGTGCTTCCAACGCGATTATTATCGGATTCAATGTACGTCCGGACGCGCAGGCGAAGTCTACTGCGGAGCATGAGGGCGTAGATATCAGGCTTTACAAGGTCATCTATGACGCGATCAATGATGTCGAGAACGCCATGAAGGGCATGCTTGCTCCTGTCTATGAGGAAAAGATTACCGGTCATGTAGAGATCCGTCAGATCTTCAAGGCCAGCGGTGTAGGCAATATCGCCGGTTCCTATGTCCTGGACGGCACGGTTGCGCGTGGTTCAAAGGCAAGAATCACCAGGGACGGAAAGCAGATTTTCGATGGCGCGATCGCCTCGCTCAAGCGCTTCAAGGACGATGTCAAAGAAGTGCGTGCCGGCTTCGAATGCGGTCTTGTATTTGACGGGTTCAGTGAGATCCGTGAGGGAGACCAGTGTGAGGTCTATACCATGATAGAGGTTGCGCGCAGCTGAGTGCGCGCGGCCGGATAAGGAAAAAGAGTGCGAAAGAACAGTATTAAGAATATCAGAATCAATGAGGAAGTCCGCAAACAGCTGCAGGAGATCATCATGCATCAGATTAAGGATCCCAGGGTCGACCCGATGACGAGCGTCACAAAGGTCGAGGTGGCTCCGGATCTGAAGACCTGTAAGGCATATATCTCAGTCCTTGGCAGCGCGGATGCCCTTGACGGGACGATCGAAGGCCTGACAAAGGCGGAAGGCTATATCAGAAGGGAGCTTGCGCACACTGTGAATCTGCGCAATACACCCTCTGTCCGTTTTATCGCGGATGATTCCATTGCCTATGGCGTCGGTATGTCCAAAATCATTGATGAGGTCATCGCTCAGGACGAGGCCCGGCATGTCCCGGAGGAAGAAAAAGACCTGGAGAATCCGGAAGGAGGAGAAGCGGATTGATTTCCCTGGATAAGATCCTGGAAGGGGTACGAAGCGTCGGAATCTGTGGTCATGTCAAACCGGACGGAGATGCCTTCGGAAGCTGTATGGGACTCTATCTGTTTCTGAAGACCTATTATGCGTCTGTTCAGGCAAAGGTTTATCTGGAGGACAATTATTCGGAATCCTTTCAGTTTGTCGCCTGTTCCGATGAGATTATCCACGATTATCCCGTACAGGATCCGCATGATCTGTTTTTTGTGCTGGACTGCTCTGACCCGATGCGGCTGGGGAATGCGCTGCAGTACTTTCATGCAGCCGCCAGAACAGTTGTCATTGATCATCATATCTCCAACCAGGGGTTCGGCATGATCAATGAGATCCAGCCGGATGCCAGTTCCACCTCAGAGCTCATCACGCTGATGATCGGAAGGGAACGGATCACCAGACAGATTGCGGAGCCTCTGTATATGGGAATCGCGCATGATACCGGCGTCTTTCAGTACAGCTGCACCTCCAGCCGGACGATGATGACCGGCGGATGGCTCATTGATACCGGAATCGATTTTTCAAGAATCTGTGATGAAACATTTTTCCTGAAGTCCTATCACCAGAACCAGATTCTCGGAAGAGCGCTGACGGAGAGCATCCTGATGATGGACGGAAAGTTGATCTTTGCTGCCATACGCAGGAAGGATATGGACTTCTATCAGGTTCAGCCGAAGGATCTGGATGGAATCGTTCAGCAGCTCCGGATCACCAGAGGAGTGGAGTGTGCAGTCTTTCTTTACGAAACCGGGCCTGGCGAGTTCAAGGTCAGCCTGCGTTCCAACGGCTCAGTCAATGTGGCCGGGATTGCGGTGTATTTCCAGGGCGGCGGACATGTCAGGGCTGCCGGCTGTACGATGTGCGGCAGTGTACATGATGTGGTCAACAATATTGCGGCTCAGGTTGAAAAGCAGCTGGAGAAAAAGAAGAATCCGGATCCGGAAGAGGCAAAGAGCACGGAGAAGACTGATTCATGTGGAACGGAATACTGAATGTGTTTAAGGAGCCCGGATTTACGAGCAATGACGTTGTGGCGAAGCTTCGCGGTATCCTTCATCAGAAAAGGATCGGCCATGCCGGCACACTGGATCCGGAAGCGTCAGGCGTTCTTCCGATCCTGCTCGGATCGGCCACACGGCTTTCCGGGTATCTCATGGAGCACGAGAAGACCTACCGCGCGGTTCTCCTTCTGGGGATTGAAACCGATACGCAGGATCTGACCGGCAATGTGGTACGAAGGTTCGAGGGCAGCCTGCCGCAGGAAGAAATGATCCGTGAAGCGGTTTTGTTCTTTGTCGGCGGCTATGAACAGCTTCCGCCGATGTATTCGGCCAAACAGGTCAATGGAAAGCGTCTGTATGAGCTTGCCCGTCAGGGAAAGGTGGTAGAGCGCAGGAGAGTCCCCGTTCAGATCAGTCAGATCCGGATCGAAGGGATCGATCCTCCTGAGGTTTGTTTTTCCGTCGACTGTTCAAAGGGAACTTATATCCGTACGCTGTGTCACGACATCGGGCAGAAGCTCGGGTGCGGCGCTGCCATGAAGGAGCTGGTGCGTACCAGAGCCGGCGGATTTTCCGCGGAGGATGCCATTACACTGGATCGGATCAGCGAACTGGCCGGAAACGGAAGGATCGGAGAATGGGTGATCCCTGTCGAAGAGATGTTCCTTGACTGCCTGCGTGTCCATACGCCTTCAGAGGAGTCCGAGAAGAAGCTCAGAAACGGCAACGCTCTGTCGGTGCAGGAGCTGAAGCTTCCGGGAACCGGCGCAGGGGAGCTGATCCGCCTGTGTACGATGGACGGGACATTCCTTGCGGTTTACCGGTTTGATGGGGAGAACAGAAGATATATTCCTTACCGCATGTTTCTTTGAGCGGTATGGGAGAAAGCTGATTCAGTGTTTCCCCGGAACGACGGAGCACAGTCGGGGATGAATCGGGAAGGATTGTCTTGAGAAGATATGGCAGCATAGAAGAATACAGGGCATCTGATGATGGAAGGGCCGCTCTTCCCTGTGCGGTTTCTCTGGGCAAGTTTGACGGGATCCATATCGGACATGCCAGACTCATCCGCCTGATCTGCGAAAAAGCATCCGCCGGTAATATTCTCAGTATGGTATTTGCGATCGTCATGAAGGACGATTCCATTCTCAGCCGGGAGGAGAGGGCCTCCAGCCTGGAAGCCCTGGGCGTGGATGTTCTGGTAGAATGCCCCTTTTCCCGTGATTTCATGAGCATGTCCCCGTCTTCCTTTGTCAGGAATGTTCTTATGGATGTGCTGCATGCGCGGTTTGTCTGCGTCGGATCCGATTTCGCATTCGGATATAACCGGGAGGGAAACGCCCGGATCCTGAAGGATCTGTGCGGACAATATGGATGTGAGACAGAGATCGTGCAGAAGGAGCAGCTTCACGGAGAGGATGTCAGCTCTACCCGGGTTCGTCTTGCCCTTGCCCAGGGTGATATGAAGCTCGTGGAGGCACTTATGGGAAGGCCTTATCCCATCCGGGGTGAGGTTGTGCATGGACGGCATCTTGGAACACGCATCGGATTCCCTACGCTCAATGTGTATCCGGCAAAGGGCAAGCTCCTGCCGCCGGACGGTGTCTACGCATCCGTCACTTCTCTGCCGGATCAGACGGAGAGATACGGCCTTACCAATCTTGGTATGCGCCCGACCGTGGGAGGCAGCAGAAGAAGAGCGGAGACAACGCTGTTTGATTATGATGCGGATCTTTACGGCGCCATCATCACGACAAATCTGCTCCTGTATCTTCGCCCGGAGAAGAAGTTTTCCGGTCTGGACGATCTGAAGGCACAGATCCGGGAGGATGAGAGGATGGCCAGACAAATATCCCTGTGGTTGCCGACTGCCGATCATCACAATCGGGGTTGACTCTGCCATACGGCAGTGTTATATTTCTAACGTATCGTTTCGCCTTCACCAGGGAGCCGGATTACTCCGACCGCTTCTTCGTGAAAGGTCAAGACCGTATAAACAGGAGGAAAAGAACATGATTTCAAAAGAAAAAAAGACAGCTATCATTGAAGAGTACGGAAGACAGCCTGGCGATACCGGTTCACCGGAGGTTCAGGTAGCCGTTCTGACCGAGCGCATCAGAGAACTGACCGAGCACCTGAAGGAGAACCCGAAGGATCATCATTCCAGAAGAGGCCTTCTGAAGATGGTCGGTAAGAGAAGAGGCCTTCTTGAGTACCTGAAGAAGAATGATATTGAAGGCTATCGTAATCTGATTGCCAGACTTGGACTTCGTAAATAATGATTCAAAAAGCACCCGGACCATTCCAGGGACGGGTGCTTTGGCTGTTATGGGCTCAGCGCATCTGTCGAGGCAACTGTAAAGCTGATCCGGCTCTGATCCGGGTGGGTTTTCCAGTTGATTCGGAGATGGGCTGTGTCTGGAAACAGACGCTTCCTTTTCCAGGACGGAAAAGCGGCAGCAGTCTGTGACTCGCTCATCGAAAGGAGAGAATAGAACATGCAGAAAGGCAAAAGATTTTCCATGGAAATCGGCGGCCGCACACTCAGTGTTGATATCGGCCGGGTAGCCGCTCAGGCAAACGGCGCTGCTTTCATGCACTATGGCGACACGACGGTTCTCAGCACCGCTACCGCGTCGGAGAAGCCCCGCGACGGAATCGATTTCTTCCCGCTGTCGGTGGAATTCGAAGAAAAGTATTATGCCGTCGGCAAGATGCCGGGCGGATTCAACAAGAGAGAAGGAAAGGCGAGCGAAAACGCGGTTCTGACCTGCAGGGTCATTGACCGTCCCATGCGTCCGCTGTTTCCGAAGGATTATCGCAACGATGTGACACTGAACAATCTTGTCATGAGCGTGGATCCTGCGTGCAGGCCGGAGCTTGTCGCCATGCTGGGATCCGCGATTGCGACATGCATCTCTGACATTCCGTTCGACGGTCCCTGTGCGATGACCCAGATGGGACTGATCGACGGAGAATTCATCGTGAATCCTTCCCAGGCTCAGTGGGATGAGGGCGACCTTCAGCTTACCGTCGCCTCTACCTCCACGAAGGTAATCATGATTGAGGCCGGCGCAAATGAAGTAAAAGAGGATAAGATGATCGAAGCGATCTACAAGTGCCATGAGATCAATCTTACAATTATTGACTTCATTAACAAGATCGTTGCCGAGGCTGGCAAGCCGAAGCATGCCTACGAGTCGGCCGCTGTTCCGGAGGAAGTATTTGCGGCTCTGAAAGAGCTTGTGCCTGGTGAGGAGATGGAGAAGGCCGTCTTCACGGATGTCAAGCAGGTGAGAGAAGAGAATATCCGTCTTCTGAAGGAGCGTGTGCAGGAGGCCTGGGCGGAGAAGGAAGACTGGCTGGCGGTTCTCCCTGACGCGATGTACCAGTATGAGAAGAAGACCGTCCGCAAGATGATCCTGAAGGATCATAAGCGTCCGGATGGAAGAAGGATCGATGAGATCCGTCCTCTTGCCGCAGAGATCGATCTGATCCCGAGGGTGCACGGAAGCGCCATGTTTACCCGCGGCCAGACCCAGATCTGCACGGTTACCACCCTTGCCCCGCTTTCCGAGGTACAGAGAGTGGAAGGACTGGATGATAATATCACTGAGAAGCGTTATATCCACCAGTACAATTTCCCGTCCTATTCGGTTGGCGAGACCAAGCCCTCCAGAGGACCCGGTCGTCGTGAGATCGGCCATGGCGCCCTTGCCGAAAAGGCACTGATGCCGATGATTCCGTCCAAAGAAGATTTCCCGTATGCGATTCGTCTCGTATCCGAAACCTTTGAGTCCAACGGATCCACCTCCCAGGCTTCTATCTGTGCATCGACGATGTCCCTGATGGCTGCCGGCGTTCCGATCAAAAAGCAGGTAGCAGGCATCTCCTGCGGTCTGGTTACGGGAGATACCGATGATGATTATCTGGTTCTGACGGATATCCAGGGTCTGGAAGACTTCTTCGGAGATATGGACTTTAAGGTTGCCGGAACCCATGACGGAATCACTGCGATTCAGATGGATATCAAGATCCACGGTCTGACCCGGCCGATCGTTGAGGAAGCGATTGCCAGGACGAAGCAGGCGAGAGAGTATATCCTGAATGAAGTCATGACGCCGTGTATCGCCGAGCCGCGCAAGGAGCTGTCTCCGTATGCGCCGAAGATCGTTCAGATCCAGATCGATCCCGCAAAGATCGGCGATGTGGTCGGACAGAGAGGGAAGACCATCAACGAGATCGTTGCCCGCACAGGCGCGAAGATCGACATCGATGAGGATGGCAGCGTGAACGTCTGTGGAACCGATATGGATGCGATCAACGCCGCGATCGATATGATCCGGATCATTACCACTGATTTCGAGGAAGGCCAGATCCTTTCCGGAACCGTAGTATCCATCAAGGAATTCGGCGCATTTATCGAGTTTGCTCCGGGCAAGGAGGGCATGGTTCATATTTCCAAGATCGCGAAACACAGGATCAACCATGTGGAGGATGTGCTGACGCTTGGCGACCGCGTCACGGTCGTCTGCCTTGGCAAGGACAAGATGGGAAGACTGTCCTTCTCCATGAAGGACGTCAAGCAGGGGCCTTACCAGTCAGCCTGAGATCAGAGATCATCGTAAACGCGGTTAAGAACTGCGTTTACGATAAGCCCCGGGAAGGATGCGCAGGGAGTGCGGAACATTGTACGCAGCGGTCTATCCGCGGATCCTGAGGCCTTCCAGATCAGAATAGAAAGATGGATAGGAGATGCCGACACAGTCGGCATCTTTTATCGTTACCGGGCCTTCCGCCGCCAGCGCGGCCACGGCCATGCTCATGGCGATGCGGTGGTCCAGACAGCTGTCAATGACAGAGCCTTTCAGGGGCGCGCCGCCTTCGATGATCATTCCGTCAGGGGAAGGCGTCACTCTGGCGCCCATCGCACGAAGAGCCCGGGTTGTGGTTTCGATCCGGTCGGATTCCTTCACCCGCAGCTCCGCTGCGTCCCGGATCACGGTCGTTCCGTCCGCGAACGCGGCGAGAACCGCCAGGATCGGGATCTCGTCGATCAATGCCGGGATCAGCTCTCCTCCGATTTCGATTCCATGCAGGCCTGAAGAAGAGACAAGGAGATCAGCCGCGTCTTCCCCTCCCTGTGTCCGCCGGTCAAGCACCCGGATCCTTCCGCCCATCTGCCGCACTGCTTCCAGGATCCCGCATCTGGAGGGATTGACCCCGACGTTCCGGATCATGAGCTCACTTCCGGGAAGGATCAGGGCTGCCGCCATGAAGTAGGCGGCAGATGAAATATCACCGGGCACACAAAGATCACAGGCATGGAGAGGAACTCCCGGATCGATGGACGCCTTCCAGCCATCCGGCGTTTTTTCCGAGGAGATACGCGCGCCAAACCCGGACAGCATCAGCTCGGTATGATTGCGGGACAGGGCGCGCTCCGTAACGCTGGTCTTCCCTTCGGCATAAAGCCCGGCGAGCAGGATACATGACTTGACCTGCGCGCTGGCAGTGGGAGAGAGATAGTCGATCCCATGCAGCGGGGCTGGCGTGATCCTCAGAGGCGCGCAGTCATTTCCTTTCTCCGATTCTATCCCCGCGCCCATCCTTCTGAGCGGGTCGATGATCCGTTTCATCGGACGCCTTCTGATCGACGCATCGCCGTCAAGAACAGCCCCGAAATTCTGTCCGGCCAGGATCCCCGTGATCAGGCGGGTTGTCGTTCCGGAATTGCCCGTATAAAGAACCTCGGACGGCGCACTCAGCCCCTGCAGCCCTTTCCCGTGCACAGTCACGGAATTCGAGGACTTTTCCATTGTAAAACGGATCCCAAGCTTCTCAAAGCAGGAAATCGTTGAAAGACAATCCGCGCTCATCAGATAATTCGAGATCCTCGTGTCTCCTTCGGCAATCGCTCCGAACATCACTGCACGGTGCGAGATGGACTTATCGCCCGGAACGGTTATCTCCCCTTTGACAGAGACAGCCGGCATGATGATTCTATCCATAATATAAAAACTCCTGTCAGAACAGATCAGCGTTTCCGGGAAAGCTCCTTAATCATTTTCCCACACCGTATACCTGTGGTGCTGCAGCAGAGAAACCGCTTTTTTCATGGCTTCCTGCCTGTAAAACTCGATCGCGAGAGCGCCCTTTTCAAAGACACGGTTATGTACGATCATAATGTTCCTGATGGATATTCCGTTTGCAGCCAGAATCGTGGCAATCGTCGCGATCGCACCGCTCTCATCTATGATATCGCAATAGATCCGGAAGGAGCTCTTGACCGGGCCGGGAGACGCAAAGCTGAAGGAATTCCGGTAATCACGGCTTCTTTCAAACATCTGATAGATATACCCGCCGTCCCCTTCGCACATACGGTCCCTCGCTTCGATCAGACGATCCAGGAACGCGTCCATGACACGCGCGATATTCCCGCTGTTTTCGATGCAGATCGATTCCCACATGGCGGGAGAGGAGGAGGCAATCCTGGTAATGTCGCGAAAACCTCCGGCCGCGATTGCCTTCATGTGCCCCTGCTCACTGTCCAGATCATGAACGGTATTGACGAGCGTGGAGGCAATGACATGCGGGAAATGACTGATGGCGGCAGTGATGAAATCATGCTCCTTCGGATCGAGGACCAGCGGGATCGCTTTGAGACGGAGCGTAAGCTCCCTGAGCTGACGGATCCGCTCTTCGGAAACCTCCGCGGTCGGAGTAAGGATGTAGTAGGCATTTTCGAACAGATGATCCGTTGCGTTATCCAGTCCCGATTTTTCGGAACCGGCCATGGGATGCCCGCCGATAAACTGCGAGGACAGGCCAAGCCTGGCTGCCTCCTCATGGATCGGTGTCTTGACGGAAGCTACGTCTGTCAGGAGACAGTCCGGACGGATCACTTCCTTCAGCTCTGGCAGAGCCGACAGGTTCCGCTCTGCGGGAGCGCAGAGAAAGAGAATGTCGCACCGGGCAAAACGCGCGTCTTTGCAGCCGTCGCAGATCAGATCGATGATTCCCTCCCGAAGCGCCTTTTCGCAGGTTTCCGATGACCGGCTGACAGCCATGATGAAGCAGTCCGGATCAATTTTTTTCAGATTTCTGGCAAGGGACCCGCCGATCAGACCGAGTCCGAAAAAACCGTATGTCATAGTACCTCCCGGAAGCAGTTTGGGCTCTTTAGCTATTTCAACTATTAAAGTGCGTTTCGCCTTAAAGTATGCCATATTCCTTTCGAAAGAGCAAGAGTGCCGTGGTCATCTCCTCCTTCTTCGTTACAGGTCGTAATGTATGCCCCTGGCTTGTAACATATGCCCCGGCCTGTAACCATATGCCCCGGTCTGTAACTGTATGCCCCGGCCTGTAACCATATACTCCGGCCTGCGGATGGCTTCCCCAACGCAAACCTGTAGCCCACTCCGGCTGAGCTCTTTGCCGACTGCGATCGGGCGTCCGGGGTATT
>CAJOQO010000144.1 GCA_905236545.1 uncultured Lachnospiraceae bacterium | reverse complement strand
GTCGCATCATTTTTATACTTGCTGACGGATAATACTTCCGTCAGCAAGTATAGCACTGGAACCGCTCAGATCCGTCAGATAAGCAAGCTTATCTGACTGGATCATGAGCAATTCCAGGTGGTGCTGAATCATTACAAACAATGAAGGAAAGAGAGAGGACACACCCATGACGGAAGCGTCTCCCATAACGGATATTAAAGGGATCGGGCCGAAGAGCAGTGAGAACTTTACAAGGGCCGGGATTCATACGGTCGGGGATCTGATCCGGTACTATCCGAGAAGTTACGACAGCCTTGACGCTCCTGTTATGGCCGGATCTTTATCGGTTCTTGACGATGGGAAAACCGTTGCGGTGGAGGGGATGGCCGGGAAGGCTCTGAGCGTGCGCTATCTGAATACGATCCGGATCACAACAGGAAAGATTCTTTCCGGCGGCGTTTCCCTGGACGTTACCTGGTACAACATGCCGTACATGAGGAACCAGGTTCATCCGGGAACGGTTTATCTCTTCCGGGGCCGGATCAAAGCGAAGGGGGACAGGATCTTTCTCCAGCAGCCGAAGGTTTATGACCTTTTTGATTATGAACAGCTCCGTAAGACGCTGCAGCCTGTTTATCCGCTGGTAAAAGGTCTTACGGAAAATGCGCTCCGCAAGGCGCTGAAGGAGGTGTTTTTCGGATCGAATCATATCGAACTGTCTGATGATCCGTTTCCGGATTCCATGCGCAGGGAGTATGATCTGTCCGGAAAGAAAGAAGCAGTCCGGGGCATTCATTTTCCCGAAGGGCGGGAGGCGCTCGAAAGATGCAGAAGGCGACTGGTGTTTGAGGAGTTTTTTTATTTCATCCTGATGCTGAAGCGTCTCAGGAAAAGCCGCGGGGAGAGGGAGAACGGATACAGGCTGGCAGCCTGTGGTGAAACCGGAAAGGTGATTCAGTCGCTTCCCTATGAGCTCACCGGCGCGCAGAAGAGGGTCTGGTCAGAGATCAGTGCGGGGCTGTTTTCCGGGAAGGTGATGGCGCGTCTTGTGCAGGGAGACGTCGGTTCCGGAAAAACCATCGTTGCCTTTCTCGCGCTGATCCAATGTGCGTCAAACGGGATGCAGGGAGCCCTGATGGTTCCCACCGAAGTCCTGGCGACACAGCACTGCAGCGCATTTAAAAAGATGTGCAGTCAGGCGGGATTATCCATAGAAACAGTTCTTCTGACAGGCTCCATGAAGGCGGCGCAGCAAAGAGAAGCTTACGCGAAGATCGAAAGCGGACAGGCTCTGGTGGTGATCGGAACGCATGCGCTGATCCAGGATAAGGTACGTTTCCGCAGCCTGGCTCTGGTGATCACGGATGAGCAGCACCGGTTTGGCGTGCACCAGCGGCAGACGCTGGAAGAGAAGGCAAAGAGCCCGCATACGATTGTCATGAGCGCAACCCCGATTCCTCGTACGCTTGCAGTGATCTTATACGGGGATCTGGATGTATCCGTGATCGATGAGATGCCGTCCAGCCGGCTTCCGGTTAAAAATGCGGTTGTGGATCCTTCTTATCGTCCGAAGGCGTATCAGTTTATCGCCAGGCAGATTCAGGAGGGCCATCAGGCGTATGTGATCTGTCCGATGGTGGAGGAATCGGAGGAGATCGAAGCGGAAAATGTGGTCGATTATACGGATACACTCCGTCAGGAACTGAGACGTTATCACCCCCATGTGTGTGTGGAGTATCTGCATGGAAAGATGAAAAACAGTGAGAAGCTCTCTGTCATGGAGCGTTTCGCGTCGAATCAGATTCAGGTACTGGTTTCCACAACGGTAGTT
This sequence comes from uncultured Lachnospiraceae bacterium, assembly GCA_905236545.1. GTDB lineage: Bacteria > Bacillota > Clostridia > Lachnospirales > Lachnospiraceae > Porcincola. The sequence goes on along the minus strand of CAJOQO010000144.1, from coordinate 919 downwards.
GAGGTTGGGGTAAATGTGCCGAATGCCACCGTTATGATGGTGGAGAATGCCGAACGCTTTGGTCTGGCTCAGCTGCATCAGCTGCGGGGACGCGTCGGAAGAGGGACAGCCCAGTCTTACTGTATCTTTCTGTATACCATCGAGAGTGATGAGGTAAAAAAGAGACTTGCTATACTGGCTTCCTCCAATAACGGATTTGAGATCGCGCAGAGAGATCTGGAACTGAGGGGGCCGGGGGAGCTGTTCGGAGTCCGGCAGAGCGGTGAGATCGGATTCGCCCTTGCGGATATCTACGCCGATGCCGATGTCATGAAGGCAGCATCTGAGGCGGCTGTCCGGATCCTGAAAGAGGATCCGGAGCTGTCAGATCCCTCCCACCGGATGATTGCGGAGGAGTTATCCCGCCTGCAGAAGGAGGGAGAAGGCCATTCGACCCTGTAAACCGGGATCGGGAATGGTTACAGGCAAGCCTGACGCGTCAGATACAAAGACTCAGATCGGCCGTGAATGGTAACCGGGAGTGCATGTATAATCGTGTTTTTGTGCCGTCAGGCTTGAAAAGCGCAGGAGAAAGGAGTATTATCCACTGCGGGGAAAATGTCTCCATGTCAGATTATGTGATCTATGGAATTGTTTTGGAGATATGACAGGCTCAGGGGTTATGCAATCTGCCGACAGGATACGAGGAGGTTATAGGAATGAAGGAAGTCAGGAAGGCTGCTGAGAAGAAGGAAGAGCTTAAGAAAGAAGGAAAGGCGAAGGACGCAGTTTTGAAAGAAGCTGCGAAGAAGGTCGAAAAGGAAGCAGTAAAGAAGGTAGAAAAGGAAGCTGTCAGGAAGGCCGGAAAAGAAGTTAAGGCAGAAGCGAAAAAAACCGCGAAGGTGACTGAGACGGCTGTTAAAAAGGCCGGGACGGCAGC
>CAJOQO010000143.1 GCA_905236545.1 uncultured Lachnospiraceae bacterium | reverse complement strand
CCGGCTTCTGCATCATCTCATAGATCGACATGAAAGCTCCGGTCCGCCCTGAACCGGCCTGACAATGGAAATGAAGCCACGCGTCATCATTAAGGTTCTTAGCAAAGTCAATAAACTCGTCGATCACGTCGGCCGGCGGCCAGCAGTGATCCGGGCAGGCCAGCCTCAGATAGTTAAAGCCCTCGCCGGAGACCAGCGATTCTTCCGTCTCCCATTTTTCCACGAACAGTTCCATGCTGTCCTTCGGCTGATCATTTTCCGTTGTATACGCCGTTACGGTCTTCCCGATCAGATCAGCATACGATTCTTCCTCAGACAGAATCTCCTTCACTGTCTTACCTGTGTTTGCTGCGTTCTCTGCGTCGCACCACGAGACAGCGATCCCGTTGATAAAGCCGTGACTTTCCAGCCGGCAGTCGACGATCCAGACAGTATCCGACTCTTCTTTAAGCTGCACGGCCAGATCATGAAACTGGTCTTCGGAAAACTGTGCACTGGCAGACATCCTCTCTTCAGGAAGAAACCGGACGTTGTCAAGTTCGCCCTTCCATGCTTCCGTATCATCTCTGTCGACTCGGATGAACACATCTGATTTTTCCGATGCTTTCTGACCACAGCCTGACAGCGTAAAGGCGGTCAGCAGGAAAATCAGAATAATGATCATGTGAAAACAGACTTTTTTCTTCATAATAAATCCTCCCTTGCTCTGAAGCGGTTCCGATACGTTTTCTTATACTCTCCCAATCGAAACATCCTGTGTAATTTCCGTCTGGAAACTCACTGCTTACTAAGCAGCCTGCTCCATAATAAAGGCGAAATCCGAAAGCCGCGCCTCTTCGTCACCTTCATCCGCGGTGTCATTCCATCTTCCTTTATTCGCCGTCCATTCGTCGTATTTTATCGTTCTGCTTGTAAATCGAATGCAAGTCTCTTTCGGTACGCCTGCATCGATCAGCTTCTTGTAGACGCCAAGGAGCTCGTCAATCTCTTCTTCGTTCAGGTTCGCGTCGCCGCGGTCGATCAGATAACCGTTGTCACCGAGTCCCCGGACATATGCTGTTCCCAGATTGCCGACAATCTCCGGATCCGACGAACAGGATTCATAGATCCTGCCCCACCTGGGATCCGTGCTCACCGCGACGCACGGCGCAAAGTTCCAGAGCATTCCGGCCAGCTTTGTCTGGTCCGCTGTGGCAGCACCGATCTCATACATAAGATCCGCGTCGTTCACAGCGCCAAGCCCGATATTGTGCGGAAAGATCACAGCGCCCCTGCAGTAATTCATACCGTGCAGGCAGCTGTCACTTTCTGTACTCTTCGATCCACTTCACTGCAAAATCCACCAGATCCCGCTGCCGCATAAGACGGGTCTCCGCTTCTCCGATCCGGAGTGTTTTTACCTCATGTTCTTCTTCAAATGCCCGCCCGATTTCTTCAAAATCTTCTCCATCCACAAATAGTGTATCATATGCTTTCCATACACGTTTTCCGTTCTCCGTGACGGCACTGTGCTCTGTGCTGATATGCTTCCCCGGATAATCGGCTCTGACATCCGCAAGATGAATCGATGTGTTCTTATTATAACCTACACCGATCAGGAGCACTTTCCCATCCAGCTCATATAATCTTCCGATCGGTGAATCGTCACCGAATATATCAGAAAGGTCATGCTTCTCTGTAAGATAGACGGAATGCCTGCCCCAGGCCGCAACAGACCTTGCCGGATGATCGCTTCTTGATGCACCCGGCCAGGAGCGAAACATCTCCGCAACAGCCCCCATAGTATTGGTCGGTGTGATTTTTTTGTCGTATGCAGGCCAGTTTTCTCTGATCGTATCCCAATCCTGTTCGGATACATCCCAATGCACTCCTGCCTCGGGATCCAGATTTTTCCATGACTGCGTCGGCATCATTATGGTTCCGTCTTCTCCGACCACTTCGATCAGGGCCTCGATTACAGTCTGCGCTCCTCCGCATACATATCCGATGCTGCTTAATGAAGTATGTACGATTACCGTGTTTCCCTCCTTCAGTCCGATTTCCTGAAGACCTGCCACGATATCAGCTTTCGTTACGATTTTCATTTTTTCACCCCACCTGTTCATAGTCAATCGTAATCAAGACTTTCCCCTCACCGAAGTCATAGAGGTCGCTCACGGTCATATCCGCATCTGCGAAAGAAGTCTGCCAGTTTCCGATAAAAGTCAAATGCATCCACCCAGTACCTCTCAAGATATGCCAGCGTATGTGTCAACGTACTCATGACTGAAGTCACGAGCTTGTACCTGCCCTGTGGTCGAACAACGCTTTTGAGCGTCTTCCACATTAGGCTGTT
>CAJOQO010000142.1 GCA_905236545.1 uncultured Lachnospiraceae bacterium | reverse complement strand
TGTCAACTTCAAAACCTATCGCAAGTCCTACAAGCAGAAAAGAAGCTGAAGAACGATCCATCCGAGTGGCATATTATCGAGAACACTCACGAAGCCATCATCGATCAGGAGACCTACGATATTGTGCAGCGCATCAGGGATGGCAGGCTTACGCCAATGGGAGAGATGCCCATCTTATCCGGCATGGTATTCTGCGCTGACTGCGGAGCGAAACTGTATCAGGTGCGGCATCGTGGATGGACGCATGAGCAGGAGCACATGGTATGTGCCACATACCGGAAGAAAGGCAAGGAAATCTGCTCTTCACACCAGATTCGGAACTGTGTGCTGGAGGAACTTCTGCTCGATGGCGTCAGATCGGTAACTGCTTTCGCCAGAGACCATGAGGATGAATTCGTGGAGATGGTTACGAAGAAGAAACGCGCCGAGGTTGACCGCAGCCTGCGGGACGGAAAACGTGAACTGGAACAGGCGCAGACCCGTATCCGCAAGCTGGACGATATCATCCAGCATCTGTACGAAGACAACCTTGAAGGCAAAATCAGCGATGAGCGTTTTGTGAAGCTGAGCGAAAACTACGAGAATGAGCAGAAAACGCTCGAAGCCCGCGTGTCTGAACTGCGCCGCCTGATTGTCTCTGAGCAGGAAGCCAACGTCAATGTCGGACGGTTTTTCGACCTGGTGCGGAAGTACACCGACATCCGGGAACTGACCGCAGAAGTCATCCGGGAATTCGTAGAGCAGATTTACGTTCATCAGGCAAAGCTCGTCAATGGCAAAAAGGTTCAACGGATCAGGATCGTTTGGAACTGCATCGGAGAATTAACACCCCCGATGCCTACGCAGAAAAAGGAAACGGCGTAGCCGCATTCACGACTACGCCGAATTTTCCGGGATTATGAAATCCCTAAGTTGCACCCGCTAACCGGCCATCCTTTTTTTATGGAAACACGGATAGAATCAGTGTTTCCTTTGTTTCATCCTACCCTCAGCATAAACTTGCGGGCCTCTCTGTCAGAGCTGATACACTCGATCTTCGCGCCGATCCCGCGCAGCTTTTCATCGAAGCATTCATAGCCTCTCTGGATATACACGATGTCATCGATCATCGTGATCCCCTCCGCTGCCAGCCCCGCAATCACCAGCGCGGCGCCGGCCCTCAGATCCGGTGCGCTGATCCTTGCTCCGGTCAGCTTTTCCGCCCCGGAGATAATCGCGGTATTCCCCTCCACTTTGGAGGTCGCGCCCATCCGGGCCAGCTCATCCAGATACTTGAAGCGGTTCTCGAAGATCGATTCCGTCACGATCGAAGTACCTTCCGCCATTGCGAGGGCCACGCCAATCTGAGGCTGCATATCCGTCGGATATCCGGGATACGGCAGCGTCTTGACATTCGCACAGGACAGACGCTTCGGCGCGATCACCCGCACCTCCGTATCGAACTCCTCAACCCGGCAGCCAATCTCAAGAAGCTTGGAAATCGTTGCCTCCAGGTGCTTCGGGATAACATTCTTCACCAGGACGTCTCCTCCCGTACAGGCAGCCGCAAACATAAAGGTTCCCGCTTCGATCTGATCGGGAATAATCGAATACTCGGTCGAATGGAGCTTCTCCACCCCGATGATACGGATCACATCCGTACCGGCACCCTTGATATTCGCTCCCATACTGTTCAGGAAGTTTGCCACATCAACAACATGCGGCTCCTTCGCGCAGTTTTCAATCACTGTACGTCCTTCCGCCATGGACGCCGCCATCATAATATTGATGGTAGCCCCTACGGAAACGGTATCCAGAAACAGATGAGCGCCTCTCAGGTGCTCCGCCTCTGCGCAGATGCTTCCATTCCGGATGGAAACCTTCGCACCCAGCGCCTTGAACCCCTTCAGGTGCAGGTCGATCGGCCTTGAGCCGATATTGCACCCGCCCGGAAGCGGAACCTCGGCTTTCTTGTATTTTCCCAACAGCGCTCCAAGCAGATAATAGCTCGCACGGATCTTTTTAATGTATTCGTACTCAATGTTGACGTCGCCGATATCGGCGCCGCACAGCATCACCGCATGTGGTGTGAGCCGGTCAACCTTCACGCCGATCTGGCTCATCGCCTCAAGCATAACGTTGACATCCCGTACATCAGGGAGATTCTCGATCAGAACCTCGTCATCCGTCATAATCGCCGCAGCAAGGATTCCCAGAGCCGCATTCTTCGCTCCACCGATCTCAACTTCACCGTGCAGCGGAACACCACCTCTGATGATATATTGTTCCATACTCAATCCTCTTCAGTCAGAACCTGTCACAAAAACACTTATGCACCTTGCCCGGCAATCTGTATAAGTTCTCTTATGACAGTTCCTTACTAATTATTACACTGCCCGGCTCAACCCTTAATTCCCCGGCAGCGCTCCCCCTCTTTATTCGGAAAACCGTCTCCCATACGACACCTTTCCTGCTGTCCGGCCCGCTGCATCGCGGTATTCCCCCGGATGTTATTCCCTCAGGAGTAAGCAAACAGGACCAGCAATAATTGCTCGTCCTGCATATTATACCCAGTTTTTACAATTCTGTAAACAGATTTTATGAGATCGACAGACAGCGATGGATCCTCTATTAATACTCTATTAATAAGCGCTTCGCAGCTGCCAGCCGTTTTTCATCGACGTCAGACCACCGATCAAACCAGCAAAACACATAACATTGTCATTTCCGACAAAAGCAATCTTTCCTACGTCCATGTTTGTCGGATCCATGTAAAACCACTGTCCGCTTATCTTCAGCGCATTGATCATATGATACTCCCTGCTGTTTTTTACGGAGACCAGCTTTGTTGCAAGCCCCATCTTCCGCAGCAGATAGTCCAGCATATAGCTGTAATCCGCGCAGACACCTTTCTTCGTCTCGACCGTATAAACCAGATTGTTTGACTTTCCTGACTCCTTATACGTAAAGTAGTTGTCAACCACATTCACCGCCAGTGCGATCCGGAATGCCTTCCCGGCTGATTCATAAGGGCCGATCTCCTTCTTGTAAAGCGCATCCAGCTTCTTCTGCATACTGCCCTTTTTCTTCGCGTAGTCATCCAATGACTTTTTATTACGCTTTGTCGCCCGCAGATAGGCAAAATAAGGGCTGTAACTGGTCCGCGCGCAATCCCTCAGCTCCAGATACCGGTACTTGCTTCCAACCACCGTGTCCAGAAACCCGAGAAGCTCGATCTCATTGTAAAACTTCCGCGAAAACTGATACGCGTACTTCTTCCCGAACTTACCGCTGCGCAGCCTCTTTTCCGCCTGTTTCCACTCTTTCAGATCTTTTTTCGTAAGAGGTATCCCCTGTACCGCAGAGGATGATCCGCCTCCTTCCACCACCCGCGTGATCATAATCCAGTCATACGTAACATAACGCTCGAACTTCTCGTACAGCGTCCCTTTGACCGGCGCAGGCGCGTCAGCAGCGTACGCAGTAACCGCCTGCAGACCCGGCGCAAAAACGAGCATCACCGCAAACACAAGCACAATAGAATATCTCCTGATGCTACGCTTCATAGTGCGGCCCCCTCTTTCCTTCCACTCCTGAAACAGAAATCTCCCCTTTAGAATAGCATAAAGCGGAGATTCTAACAAGAATGTTTGTTCGATTTTCGGGTGATATTTCCAGCATTCCCCGGTTCAGCAGTCAGAAATGACGGAAAAACTGCCGGTTACAAAAAGATAACAGCTGCAAAACAGCTGTTACAGATGAGGACTTAGCGGTCAGATGTAGCGGCCCAATTTCTCATTAACTGTCTCTCTCACCTGCCCGGCAATCTCTTTCGCAGCGGATTCGCTGATTCCCGCTTTGTTTGCCACCTGCAGGATATCACCCATCTTCGGAGCCCGTCCCTCCCCAGCTACAGTCGTCGCATGCTCGCCGCCTATAGAATTCGAATAGGTCAGGTCATAGGCAGGCGCCAGGTGCCAGGCACCTTTTTCACAAAGAAAACTGAAATTATTTGAATGATCATCCCGGTTATGTGCAAAGATATTGAAACACATCAGACGGAACATCTTCAGAACTTCCTTCGACTGCTTTGTCAGCTGCCACGTCAATGCCATCAATGAAGTGTAATCAAGAGCAGGCACCCGGTGTGAAGTCTCCAGCAGTGCGGACACCGATGCCATATGGATCTTTCTGACCTCATTTTCATGAAAAATCCTGTCAAACCGTCTGCTCCCAAAGTATCCCGGGCCTTCCCTGGAAGGAAACAGCCTCACCTCCGGAATACAGATCCCGCATGCCTCTGCGCACAGATTGTACTCATATTCCATCTGTCCGATATTCTCCGGATCCTGCACCGAAGGGAACTTAATGATCCACTCAGCTCCATCTGTTCTGACGATAGCTTTAGGCCTCGCACCACCAGAGGATCCTCCGAACGCAAACAGTGTGTCGAGATCATCCGGTTCTTCCGCGCACAGGATCTTTCTGCATTCTTCCGCGAGCCGGTCCAGATCCGGCATCTCCGCGCCTGAGCGTAAATGGTACACCGGTCTGTACTCCAATGCGCCCATCCCTGAGCTGCCTACAATTGACAGTCTGAAAATGGAATCCACTTCGTCCGGGTTCTTTCCTTCTTTTCTCAGCATCCGATCAACCAGCAGCCTCCCCCATCCATCCGGAAGGGAGTCAGCAAAGATGCCAAAGAGCCCGTCAAACGGATCTGCCTTAGCGATTCTGATTCCCGGTTCCAGTGGCAATGAATACGGACTGATGGAGAATCCACTCTGAAGCCATTCCGCAGAATACTCAAATGCGGTCAGATACCTCCTGTAAGGAGCCATCGTCCCGACAAGTTTTTCTCCGCAATATACCTCCAGCCTATCGATAGTGGTTTCCACGAATAACCTCCTCAATGGAACCCGGAACC
>CAJOQO010000141.1 GCA_905236545.1 uncultured Lachnospiraceae bacterium | reverse complement strand
GGAGCTCCCCGGCTGCTGTGCGGCAGCCACAGGGCTCAGAAGCGGCAGGCCAAATCCCGAACGTTTTATCTCCTTCCGCAGCAAAACTTATATTTCTTTCCGCTTCCACAGGGGCAAGGGTCATTGCGGCTGATTTTTTTCCCTGCTCTGACATAGGTTTCTTCCGAGGATACAACAGACTTTCCAAACACCGCTTCCCTTTGCTCCGGAAACCACTGCAGATAGCTTCCTTCCTCATTGCTCTCCATTAGCTTTCGGTAGTCCTGAAGAAGACGGTATCTGACGGATTCCATATCCCGCTGTGTGCGGATCTTATCCAGAAACGGCTTCACCTTCCCGTAAAACTCAGGGTATTTATCTGCGATGTATTCCTCTGATTCCAGAACCTGCTCACGCTCCTGTATGATGCAGAGCCGGCAATCCGTCATGCTGTACCGATCCTGAAACTCTTCCATGCTCAGCAGTTCATTCATATACCGCAAGGAACGGCACACTTTTTCATCTTTATTCATGCGGATGATGCCAACAGTACCAAAGAAAGTCTCATACATTATACTCCGTTCCGGGTTGTCTGTCTTTTCGCTGACCTCCTTCAGGATCTGAACGCACCGGTTGAATGTATCATCTTCTATTTTATATTCCAGCATGCTGGTCAGAAGATCCAGACAGTGTTCAAAACAGTCTGTCAGCTGTCTTTTGTTCCTTTCAAGAAACCGGGAGAACTTTTGCGCAGCTTCTTCTGCCGGCTCATCAAGTGCTTCTGTAAAAAAGAAAAGGGCCTGATGAGCCTCCACGGCATTATCCATATCTTCCGGCCGCCAGCGCCTGTCCGGATCCTCCAAAAATGTCTGGATGATCTCCTTCCCTTTCCGATAGTCAGGATATTCTCTGCATTCTACCGAGTACATCAGCAAAAAATCGTAATCCCGGCAGCCAAGCTCATAAGCTTTCTGAAAAGCCCGGTATGCTTTTTTCGTATATCCCCGTTCCAGACGCGCAAGTGCCAGCTCCCGCCAGAACCAGCGGTTCTCCGGATCCTTTTTTACCAGCAGTTCCGCATTTTTAACTGCCTTTCCCGTATTACCGCACAGGCGCTGGGCACAGGTCATCCGGTACAGGAAATAGACGGATCCGTCGAACCGCCGCCATCCTTCTTCCGCCGTTTCCTTTGCCAGCTCCCACCGGCCGTCCCGTATGCACTGCTCAACCTGTTTCACAAACTTCTCCGCGTAGGGATAGTCCGGAATGGGAAGATCCGGTCCTGCCGAGTCCTCCTTCTCATTCGTCAGCCGCTCATATGCTTCTCTGATCCGGGCGAATCCTTCCGGATCCTTTTCCGGAGAATGCTCTCTCAAAAGGCGGAAATAAGCCCTCTTAATCTGGGCTTTGTCTGCCTGGTCATTGATGCCAAGGACTTCATATGGATTCATGCCTCTCCTCCTGCTCCCTCCTGGCTCACACATCCTTTTCCTTCTTACTCATCGCCTGCCAGCAGCAGCTCTCCGAGTTCATTTCCCGCTTCTTCCGCTTTCGGCGCGTCTTCCTTCAGGATCGCTCTTTTCAGCCGGTATACGATCTCTTCCATCTCATCAAACGCTTCTTCCTCTTCATCGATTTCGAGCTTTTTCAGTTCCCGCTCCGCCTTGCGCAGAAGAGATCTGTACTTTGGTGCCAGCGTAGACCGTTTCCAGCCGGAGACATCGATCCTTTCCTCCGGATCATCCTCTTCTCCGTTCATCATATCGATCTGAATAGATGCCTTCCTTCCCGTTTCTGACACTACCGCCTCAACCTTCAGCATTCCATTCATATCGTAGGAGAAACTCACCTCCACACGCTCTCCGCCGTCGCGCCCGATCCTGCGGGAGGGGATCCCGCCAATCGTAAACTTTCCGAGAAAATGATTGCGGCTTGCGATGTCACTCTCCCCCTGATATACCTGAATCAAGGCTTCTGTCTGATAGTCAAAGCTCGTCGAATAGACCTCCTTCCTGGTGACCGGAATCGTCGCATTTCTTGGTATCACGACGCTCATATGGTCATCTGTGAAACCGTCAAAGCATCTGACGCCCAGAGAAAAGGGATTGACGTCCGTCATAAGCAAACCTTCAGAGGGATCGATCTCGCCGGCAATAATAGCAGCCTGTATGGCGGCACCCTGTGCTACCGCGTAATCAGGATCCACAACTTCTTCCGGTCTGATTCCGAGATACTGTTCGATCTCCTTTGCTACCATCGGCATCCTGGTTGCTCCTCCCACCAGGATCACTCTGTCTATCTCTTTCTCAGAGATTCCGCCGTCCTGCAGAACCACATCGATGGGCTGATGTGTCCTTTCCAGCAGATCCTTTGTCATCTTTTCAAATGCGCCGACTGTCAGTTCGAGATCCAGATCCAGCGGTGTGTTTTCCTTTTTTGCAAGCGCCGGCAGGAGGATCGAAACACTTTCCTGTGTGGAGAGCATCTTCTTGCAGCGCTCCGCCTCATCCTTGATCCTTACCATCGCATAAGGATCCTTCGATGGATTGACACCGGTTTTCCGGTGGAATTCCCTGATCATCCATTCACAGATCTTTTCATCAAAATCTTTTCCTCCAAGCTGATTGTCTCCGCTGCTGGCTTTTACCTCCAGCACACCATCAAACATTTCCAGCAGAGTAACATCAAAGGTACCTCCTCCCAGATCATAGACCAGGACATGGCTTTCTTCATCCATATGATCCAGACCATAGCTTAAAGCCGCTGCCGTAGGTTCATTGAGAATCCTCTCAACAATCAATCCCGCTCTTCTGCCCGCAGCCATTGTCTCCTGCCTCTGAATCTCATTAAAATATGCCGGTACGGATATCACCGCACGCTGGATATCTTCTCCAAGGTACTTCGAAGCATAGCTTCGCACATATTCCAGGATCCGCGCCGAAAGCTCCGACGGCGTCCAGGTCGTTCCGCCGACAGAAATCTTTTCTCCCGAGCCGATCTTTCTCTTGATCTCAATGGCTGTATTCTCCGGTGACAGAAGCAGCTGTGCCCTGGCTCGTTCTCCCACGACCCAATTTCCCTGATCATCCATCCCGACCGCGGAAATTGTTACAATCTCATTGGAAAAATTGATGATCATCTCCGGTCTTCCATTTCTGTAGACTGCCGCCTCGGTGGTGGATGTTCCCAGATCGATTCCGATGATTCTGCTCATTCTTTTATTCCTTTCCAGACACTGACCCGCGCCTTACGGATCATCCCATGATATTGACAGCCTCTCTCATATACCTGCGCCACACGATGATCCCGTTCCATGCGGTCTGTCTTCCGGACATCGATCACCTCATGTACTTCATAATCAACCGGTTCCCCTTCCTCGCCAAGCAGAACCACCCCGGCCGCAAGACTTTTCTGCTTCAGTTTCTGATGAATGAGAGCGAATTGTTTTTTCCATTCCTCATTCTCAGACAGAAGGAATTCGATGCTTAGAAGATGATTTTCATATTCCATCAGAAGCGTCATCAGTTTTTCCCTGTCCTTCTGCTCTGCCTGAAGCCTCTCCTCCCGCAGGAGATCCAGCTCTTCATGGAGCTGCGCCAGTACATCTGTTTCCTGTTCCCTCAGTTCCGCAAGCGTGTCGGACAGATCCTCCAATACAACATCATGTTTGCCTGCCGCTTTCTCCAGCGCTTCGATTCTGTCTCCTGCCGACTCCATCAGGCGAGCGTTCGCGCCGCAGTCGGTCTGGATCCGGGAAAGCATTTCTTTTTCCTGTTTTCCAAAAAACATAATATGTGATCCTTTGCCTTCTATCCTTCTCGTTTTACCGTGTTTCTCTTCCGGTTCTCTGTGCATCATACTGAGCATATCTTATAACTACAAGTTTTTCCATATGTAATTCATCGTACCGGTCTGAGAACAGTCTGCTTTCTCTTCGTCCGGATCCGTTCCGACATTTTCTGTACTTCGTGCTATACTACATCAGACAGCAAGATAACAGCCGGTAACAGTCGTGGAAACGATTCGTGATGACAACGATTCGTGATGGTAACGATTGAACCTGAGGGTGATATAGGATGTCAGAAGATACTCGTATCCTGCAGAAGCTGCAGAATCATATATCGAAGGTGATCATAGGAAAGGAACAGACGATCGAGCTTCTGCTTGTCGGTCTGGCTGCCGGCGGCCATGTCCTGCTTGAGGATGTGCCCGGCACAGGAAAGACGGTGCTGGCGAAAAGTCTTGCCGCCTCGGCTGTACTGAAGTTTTCCCGGATCCAGTTTACGCCGGATCTTCTTCCGAGCGATGTCACCGGACTGAACTACTTTGACCAGTCTGAGTCCTGCTTTGTATTCCGCCCGGGACCGGTCTTTTGCAATATTCTTCTTGCGGATGAGATCAACCGTGCCACACCACGCACGCAGTCCGCTCTGCTGGAATGTATGGCGGAGCGTCAGGTGACCGTAGACGGACAGACGCGTATCCTGGAGGATCCGTTTTTTGTTATCGCTACCCAGAATCCGGTGGAGACACTCGGTACCTATCCGCTGCCGGAGGCGCAGCTGGATCGTTTTCTCATGCAGATCAGCATGGGAATGATGTCCGAGGAGGAAGAGCTTGCCATGATCGACCGGTTTATTGCCGCAGACCCCCTGGAATCGCTGGGCGCATGCTGCAGCATGGATGAGATTCTGTCTGTCCGGAAACGGTGCCGTACCGTGTTTATCCATCCGGATCTTCGCCGTTATGTCACGCGCCTGATTCATAATACACGAGGCGGAGCAGGTACGCAGCCCGGCACATCTTCGTATGCAGCCGGCAGCAGCGATACGCAGCCCGGTGCGTCTTCATATGCGCAAAACGGCAGCGCACAGGCGGGCTTATTTCCCGGAAGAACTGCGCGCATCGAGGAGGGCGTCAGCCCGCGAGGCACCCTCGCCCTTGTACGCGCATCCCAGGGCTTCGCCCTGCTCAGGGGGCGAGATTATGTGACGCCCGAGGATATCCAGGCAGCTGCGATTCCATGCCTTGCGCACCGGTGCCTGATGGCAGGGATGGCCTCGGCGAGAGAAAAGGAGGAGCGTATCCTGTCAGCCCTCACCCGGACGGAGGTTCCGACCGAGGACTGGAAGCGCTGAGAGAATATGATTGCGGTATTTCTGCTTGGTGTGGCGGTGATCCTGCTGCTGCATGGATGGTACTATGAAAGAAACTGGAACCGGGCGCTTGATGTTCGAATCAGTTTTTCCCGGCCGCATATCTTTGCGAAGGAATCCTGTGAGCTGACCGAGGTCATCGAGAACCGGAAGAAGATGCCGGTTCCCATCGTTGAGATCGGCTTCCGGATCCCGCAGGGACTGCAGCTGGAAGACGCTGAAAATACGCAGGAAAGTGATTACATCTACAAGCGGGATATCTTCGCTGTTCAGGGAATGGAGCGTATCACCCGCAGATATCAGATGACAGCACAAAAAAGAGGCTGCTATACCGTGAGTCAGCTCTCCTGCCATGCTCCTTCCCGTCTGTTCCACCGAACCTACATGATGGACCGGATGACGCCGGAGCAGGGCAGTCCCCTTTTCGTCTACGCGGCGAATGTCAACTGCAGCCTCCTGCTGCGTTCGGTTGAGGTGTTGCTGGGCGAGACGGAATGCGCCCGGCGGCTGTATGAGGATCCTTTTGTCTTTTCTTCCATCAGGCCTTACACGATTCAGGATCCCATGAAATCAGTCAACTGGAAGGCGACTGCCCGGACCGGCGCGCTTATGGTGAATACCTTTGCTTCCAGCGCCCGGATCTGTGTCCGGATTCTTCTCGATGTGAGCGCGGATCCGCTCATCCCCTTCTCCGATACACTGCGCGAGCTTGGGATCTCGACGGCCGCTTCCCTGATCCGGTCTTTGCTGAAGGCGCAGCGGGATGCCTTCCTTCTGGTCAACTGCTCCGCAGAATCCGTTTCTCCGCGCCCTCAGACGTCTCACTTTCCTCAGGCATCCCGGACGACTCGCTTTCCTCAGGCGTCCCGAACGTCCCACAATGCTCAGGCGTCTCAGGAGTCACCACCCTCTCCCTCGCATCCGCGTTCGGACGGCCTGCCTGATTATGTCCGCTTCCCTTCCTGTTTCGGCGCCGGAAAGATGACAAAGGTTGAAGAGTTCCTGACCACGGACTTTGATTCCGCCAGCCTTCTTTCCTATGAAGAAATGCTGCGCCGGGAGGCGGAGCAGGGTGCCGGAGCTTTTGCGGAGGATGAGATCTTTGTCTTTCTTACGGCCTCTGACCGACCTCCCCTTCGCCGTGAGATCCATCACCTTCTGGGATCTCACCGCAGCGGGATCCTGGCAGTGATGTCACGGACGGCTGACGGAAAGCGGGAGGAACAGGAAGGAAATCTGCGTATCCTGCCACTCGTTACGATTCACGGCCTGATCTGAGTCTTTGTACCTGACGCGGCAGGCTTGCCTGTAAGCGGCAGTACAAAGCTCAGATCATGGCCG
>CAJOQO010000140.1 GCA_905236545.1 uncultured Lachnospiraceae bacterium | reverse complement strand
GGTAATCAATATGAAGATGCTGAAGAAGGAATTCCATATATTAAAGTTGCAGATATGAATCTGCCTGAGAACAAAAAGGAGATAACAACTTCTTCACGTTTTGCTTCTATCGATAATAATGGAATGATTCCTGTTTCGAGCATTATTTTTCCTAAAAGAGGCGGAGCGATCCTCACCAACAAAAAAAGGATAGTCTTGAAAACGCCCATCTTTATCGATTCAAATACGATGGCAATGACAATGATACTTCCAGAGATATTGCTATTTTTGAAGTGCTGGTTCGATTCTATTAACTTAGGAGACTTATACACTGGAACAGCTATTCCTCAAATCAATAACAAAGACATATATCCTATGCTTGTTCCTTTACCACCTCTCGCTGAGCAGCAACGCATCGTTGAGAAGATCGATCAGGCTTTTTCCGTTCTCGACGCTATCGACACACTGCAGGCGCAGTATGCCGATAACCTGACCACGCTCAAAGCCAAGCTGATCGATGCGGCCATTCAGGGCAAGCTGACGGAGCAGTTGCCGGAGGATGGAACGGCGGAGGAACTGTATGAGAAGATACAGACGGAGAAACAGGCGCTCATTAAGGCAGGAAAGATTAAGAAAGAAAAGCCACTCCCGGAGATTACAGCAGATGAAATCCTGTTCGATATTCCAAAGAACTGGAAGTGGATTCGATGGGGAGACGTCGTAAATATCGTTTCTGCAAGACGTGTTCATAAGGCTGATTGGCGTGAATCAGGTGTGCCTTTCTACAGAGCAAGAGAGATAGCAAAATTAGCAGAAGAAGGTTTTGTGCAAAACGATCTTTTCATATCAGAAGAGCTGTTTTCTGAGTTTTCTAAAACCGGTGTTCCTCAAGAGAATGATCTAATGGTAACCGCCGTGGGAACCCTCGGAAAAACTTATGTTGTTAATGCTAATGATCGATTTTACTACAAAGACGCATCTGTCCTCTGCTTTGAAAACTTTGGAGGCATAAATCCATATTATTTAGTATTTGTCATGAAATCAGATATGATGCGTAAGCAGATTGAGAGTAATTCAGGGGGTACAACTGTCGATACATTGACTATGGTAAGAATGATACGATACTTACTGCCGCTTCCACCTCTTGCGGAGCAAAAACGTATTGCTCAAAAGATAGATGAACTAATGCCTTTGTTTGAGAAATGATAAAGGAGGCGTAATCTATGAACCAGAAAGTGCAGAGTCCGTTTCGGTTATTGATGAACAAAAGTGTTTATTCAATACTGGACGGTGACACTAAATTTGAAGATTACGAATTCATCGATGACTGCTCCACGGCAAAAATCGCCATGCCGTATTTGAGCGGCCCCGACCTGTGTGGACTATCCACATTATTCGGGCTGCCAATGACGTACACATGGGGAGGTGTAAACCTCAGCCGGTGGCAGTATCTTGAAAACCTGTTTGAATACTGTATAAAAGCAGATCGCGCTTCGGAACTGTTAGCATATCTCTTTGGCAAACAACAGTTTTCCACCATGTTCGCCGGACATGAGGCGAGTGCTATTGATGCTGCATATACGCATTTTGTCCAAACAATCATTGGAAAAATAAACGGTACATTGTATTTTGGCGGTAATGAACTCGTAACTATAGGCGACCGTTTTATCGTTAGAAAAATCGGAGCCAAAGTCGAAGTCCAGGCACCTAAAATTAAAAACATTGACCGTGAATATATTAGAAGTATTTCTACACGGGCAATGGCTGATGTTGACCAGAAAAACTATGACAGCGCAATCAATAAGTCACGCACACTGCTCGAAGAGGTATTCTGCTATGTGATAGAGAAAAAAGGCGATACTCCATCAACTTCTGGCAATATGGGTGATTTATATAAGCAAGTTAAGAACCTGTACAACATGCATGGCGACGCTAATACAGATAAGCGTATCAACACTTTACTATCAGGCTTGGAGAAGATAGTATCTTCAATCTCAGAAATGAGGAACAAAAACAGTGATGCTCACGGCGTGGGAGCATCAAGAATTGCTATTGATGAGCACCACGCGCGTCTATTTGTCAATGCTGCAATGGCAATGGCAGACTTCATTTTGTCTGTAGAAAACAAAGCTAACACCGCACCTTGATAAGTAATACCGGGGCGGGGTCAAATCTCTGTGACCATTATTGCTGGAGACCGCCGCCCCCTCTCGCATGAATTTCCGCGAAATTGCATAGGGGATACAAGGAGCAGCCGGGAGCGTAAAACTGCATGGTTTTCTGTGTATTCTCGGCTGTTTTGTCTGTTCGCGCCTATTCAAAATCGAGCAGAAATAGTGTGACATTCGCAGTTTCCTATGGGGTTTCGTGCCCGGATGGATTAATTAGCCTTTTGAATTTGCCTTTTCGCACGCGGGAGAGGCCGACGGTCTTCTGACCTTTATGTCAAAGAGATAGGCGCTTGCCCCCGGCATCGGGAGTGTGCTTAGTAGCTTCATTACATCAATTTACTTTTAATTATGCTCAGTACGCTTTCATTTACTAAACAGCATATCTGTAGTATAATGCTTTCAAATAGTATTCGAGGTGAACCAGTTTAATGAAGGATTTATTAACAGCCGAAGGGCTAGTTACTCATATGGAGAATAAGGGCATTACTTTTAATCGTATTTCAAAAGAAGATGCTCAAAGCTTTCTGGAAAATAATAACTATTATATGAAGTTGGCTTCATATAGAGCAAACTACAAGAAATATCCAACGGGGCCAAAAGCAGACCAGTATATAGGATTGGATTTCTCATGTCTTCAAGAATTATCAAAACTTGACATGCGGATTCGATACTTGGCTTTTCAAATGGCCCTTGACATCGAACACTTCATGAAAGTTCAACTTCTTAACAACATTGAGAAAAATTCTGAAGAAGACGGGTATAAAATCATTCAAAAATTTATAGCGAATGACCACTCCTTCGGAATATTAAAAACAATTCGCTCTCATAAAGCAAGTGCCTACTGTAAGGACTTAATTGAAAAATATTATCCTTATTTTCCTGCGTGGGTTTTCGTTGAACTGATTTCCTTCGGAGATTTTGCATATCTTTGCGAGTTCTATAACGAAACATATGGGGTGGAAATCGGTGACCGGATTCTGCTCAATTCAGTACGAGACATACGAAATGCCTGTGCCCATAGTAATTGCCTTATTAATAATCTTGCACCAGGTAATAATAAAGCCCATCAAAGTGTGGTCGATAGGGTAAAAACTGTGGCCTCGATTAGTGAAAACTCAAGAGACAAAAAGCTCAGTAATAAATGCATTTATGATTTTGTGTGCCTTCTTTACGCATATGATGAAATTGTATCTAGCCCTGTTGCCAAACAGAAACGTTACGATGAACTAGAAGAATTTTTTGAAGGTCGCATGATTCAAAACAAGGATTGGTTTAGAAACAATAACATAATCACCAGTTCTTATAGCTTTGTCAAGAAAGTTCTTGACAGCATAGCTGGCAGGTGATAGAATATCACTACTATTGAAAGAACTTCGTTCTTAAAGGGGACATACAACTTCGGTTGTCGATGTTCCCGATTTCTTTTTATAGATGTTAGCGCCTTAGGCGTATATTTCAAAGAAATGGCGTCACATGAGTATTTCTACTCTTGTGACGCCATTTTCTATTGTTCCCGCCCGAAGAATGCTGGCTCAAATTAACTTGTTTCAGAAATCCCTAATTTGAACCACCTTTCCGGCCATCCTTTTTTTTCTCTGTGAAAGATGTTTTCTGCATTGCGCATCGGTTCGTCAGCCTGACGCCGACAGGCAGTCGGAGAGCGAAACGAAGTCCCCGATCGAAAGCTTCTCTCCGCGTATGGCCGGGGGGAAGCCAAGCTGATCCAGACAGGATGCGATCTGTTCTTTTCCGAAGGGGATCTCCGCGTTGGAGGACAATGCATTGACGAGGGTCTTGCGCCGCTGCCCGAACGCCGCCCGGACAACCGTGTTGAACAGCTCCTCGTTCTGAGCCCGGACCGGGAGTTCCTCATACAGCTCCATGGTAACCACGGAGCTGGTGACCTTCGGGTGCGGGATGAAGGAGTCCGGCGGAACTTCCTCCACGATTCGCGGCCTGGAGTAGTACTGGACCGCGACGGAGAGGGAACCGTAGTCTTTGCTGCCCGGCTGTGCTGTCATCCGGTCTGCGACTTCTTTCTGGACCATGACGGTGATCGACTGCGCCGGAACGTTGCGCCGGAAGAGATTCATCAGGATCGGCGTTGTGATGTAGTAGGGAAGGTTTGCCACGATCTTGAGCGAATGCTCCGGAGCGTACTTTTGAGCAATGGCGGAAAGATCCACCTTCAGCACATCCGCATGGATCACCTCTACATTATCGCAGCCGGCCAGGGTTTCCGAAAGAATCGGGATCAGTTTTTTGTCGATCTCGATCGCCGTTACCTGGTAAGCGGCTTCGGCCAGATACTGTGTCAGGGTTCCGATGCCGGGACCGATCTCGATGATGACATCTTCCTTGCTCACCCGGGCAGCTTCCAGCGCTCTCAGGATAACGCCTTCATCGACAAGAAAGTTCTGGCCGAACCGCTTGCGAAAGTCGAAATCATATTGGGAAATGACCTTGCGGGTCATCCCCGGGTCAGATAGTCTCTGCATATTTTCTTTCCGGACAGTGCTTAACGGATCTGCGCGCCGCAGTCCACTTCGCGCTCGGGGTTTACAAGACTCAGGCGGCCCTGCGCGTCTTCCGCGCAGAGGATCATGCCTTCGCTTACCATTCCGGCGAGCTTTGCGCTCTTGAGGTTCGTGATAACCAGAACCTTCTTTCCAATCATTTCCTCCGGCGTATACCATTGTTTGATGCCGGAAAGGATCTGGCGTGTTCCGCTGCCGATCTTCACCTGGCTGCAGAGCAGCTTCCGGGATTTTTTGACTTCCTCACACTGAATGACTTCGCCGACCTGAATCTGAAGCTTTGCGAAGTCATCGATGGAAATCTCAGGCATGGGTTCGACATCCATGACGCCGGGCGCCGGAGCGGAACCGGAAGCCGGTTCGCCGGCATCCTGCCTGCCGGAAGCAGGATCGGTTCCCTTACCCGCGGAGGCTTTATCAGAGTCTTTTGCTTCAGAAGCTTTATCCGAAGCTTTTGCAGCGGAAGCCTTATCCGTATCCGCCGCATCCGGAGCGGTCTGTGCTTCGGGGTGCAGCTTCGCAAGAGCGGCCTCCACATCCTCAGGCTTCATCCGCTGGAACAGAATCTGCGGCTGATCCGTCACAGAGCTTCCGGACGGATACTGGCCGAACTGATCCATATGGTCAAGGCCGCGCTTATGGGCATTGAGCTGACACAGGATCTTCCGGCTGGTATCCGGCATAAAGGATTCCAGAAGCTCGGCGCCGACCGCGATGGATTCCACCAGGTTGTAAAGAACCTCGCTCAGGCGGTCCTTCTTCAGGGGATCATCGCCCTTTGCGAGCACCCAGGGAGCAGTCTCATCGATATATTTGTTGCAGCGCTTGAAGAGGTTGAAGATCTCGGTGATCGCGTCCGCGACCCGCAGCTCAGCCATCTTCTGCGAGACAGCCTTCGGAGTCCGGAGAACCAGATCCTTCAGATCCTCATCGATGCTGCCGGTCTGTCCCTCGCTGATGACGCCGGACGGCGCGACCTGTTCATCGGTAACGCCGGTATTCCGGACAACACCGCCGAAGTATTTGTTCGTCATGGAGATCGTCCGGTTCACCAGATTGCCAAGCGTATTTGCCAGATCGGAATTGAACCGCTCCACACACAGATCCCAGGTGATCACACCGTCATTTTCAAAAGGCATCTCATGCAGGACAAAGCAGCGTACCGCGTCCACGCCGAAAAGATCGGAAAGCTCATCCGCGTACAGGACATTGCCCTTGGACTTACTCATCTTGCCGTCGCCCATCAGCAGCCACGGGTGGCCGAAAACCTGCTTCGGAAGCGGCTCGCCGAGCGCCATCAGGAAGATCGGCCAGTAGATCGTATGGAAACGGATGATATCCTTCCCGATCAGGTGCAGGTCAGCCGGCCAGTACCTGCGGTATTCGTCCGTGGAACCGTCCGGGTCATAGCCGGCGAAGGTGATATAGTTGCTCAGCGCGTCAAGCCACACATAAACCACGTGCTTCGGATCAAAGTCCACAGGGATTCCCCAGGAAAATGAGGTTCTGCTGACGCAAAGATCCTGCAGGCCGGGAAGAAGGAAATTGTTCATCATCTCATTCTTGCGGGCAACGGGCTGGATGAACTCCGGATGCGTGTTGATATGCTCGATCAGGCGGTCGGCGTATTTGCTCATCTTAAAGAAATACGCTTCTTCCTTCGCCAGAGAGACATCCCGGCCGCAGTCAGGGCATTTTCCGTCCACAAGCTGACTTTCGGTCCAGAAGGACTCGCAGGGAGTGCAGTACCACCCCTCATAGGCACCCTTGTAGATGTCACCCTGATCGTAGAGCTTTTTGAAGATCTTCTGTATCTTCTTCTTATGCGAGGGATCGGTCGTGCGGACGAAACGGTCATAGCTGGTGTTCATGCGGTCCCAGATCTGACGGATGGTGGCGGAGTTTTTGTCAACAAACTCCTGCGGCGTCATGCCGGCCTCGGCAGCCTTGATCTCGTTCTTCTGACCGTGCTCATCCGTACCGGTCTGGAATACGACATCGTATCCCTCCGCTCTTTTATAGCGGGCAATCGCGTCCGCCAGAACCGCCTCATAGGTGTTCCCGATATGCGGCTTGCCGGAAGCGTATGCGATTGCGGTTGTAATGTAATAAGGTCCTTTGTTTGCCATGTCTGCGCCTTCCTTTATATACGAAATACTTTATCTTCTGAACCGTTTCCGGATGTGCCGGTTTACCGGATGGAATCCTGGTCGATGAGATCGGAATCGGTCTGCCGGATGGAATCCTGGTCGATGAGATCGGAATCGGTCTGCCGGATGGAACCCTGGTCGATGAGATCGGAATCGGTCTGCCGGATGGAATCCTGGTCAATGAGATCGGGGCCGGATTGCCGGATGGAATCCTGGTCAATGATATCGGGGCCGGACATATACTGCGACCGGAGTGAATTCACTTTCTGGTTGGCCAGGAACATATAGAGTCCCAGGAGCAGCAGGCCGGCGCCTGCAAAACGGGTCAGCATCTTAGCGGTGCCAAACGGGTTGCGGATCGCCTGGATCCCGGCAACCGCGAAAAAGATACCGAATAAAAGGTGGATGCTCCAGTGAAGGCCGTGGAATCTTCTGACATCAAATGCGGTCTGGATCGACCGGACCGCTCCGAAGATCAGGAACACGCCTAAGATAAACGGGAGAATGCTGATCACAATGGACGAAAACAGAAGCATGAACAGACCGGAAACGACACAGACCAGGCCGATGAAAAGATCGTGCCCCGCCATTCCGTACGCGGGGTCTCTCTGTCTGTAGCGGAAGACCCTGACCGCCCCGTAAACCAGAAGCGCGATGCCGATCCCGTACACGATCAGCCTGTTGGCAAGAGACGGCATCAGGAGCAGGATCAGGCCGAATACCGCGACCATTATGCTGGATGCCGAGACATCATTCAGCAATTTTCTCATCAGTAGCCTTTCTGGCGTTACACGGGATACATGGCGGATCACTGTATATCAGGCCGGCAGGCATCCTCGCCGTTGTTCTCCGGGAGCTTCTTCGTACAGGTAACCGCGAGCGCTCCCGGACCGATATGGCAGGAGATCGACAGCGACAGGGGCTGCATCACGATCTTCTTTCCGGGATAAGCGGCCTGCACCTCCGAGAGCCATTCCTCCACCTCTTCATCTCTTGCGCCGGAATAGGCGCCGGAGATCCAGACAGAATCCAGATCATCCGCACAGAGGAAGCGGTCCCGGATATCGTCTTCAATTGCTTTGAGCATCGTCATCTTAGACATCTTGACGGTTCTGCATTTGGCAAATGCATCCAGCTTCTCGCCCTGAATCTGCAGTACGGGCTTGATCCTGAGAAGGGTTCCGAGCGCAGCGGCGGCACCGGTCACGCGTCCGCCTTTTTTCAGGTATTTGAGCGACGGAAGGTAGATGTAGATGCTGGAATCAAACTTCGTCTTCTCAAGGTACTCCCTGATCCGCGCCGCGTCCCAGCCCTGACGGGCCAGCGCCTGGGCATCCAGTACAGACTGCCGCTGCGTGACGGAGATTCTCTGGTTGTTTACGACCTGCACTCTGCCGTCGAAATCCTCGGCCAGCGTGCGGGCAGTCGCGCAGGAGCTCGAAAGGCCGCTGGACATCGGGATGTATACGATCTCATCATACTCCTTGAGCAGACTGTTCCAGCGGTCCAGAACATCCCCGACGACCGGCATGGAGGTATGGATCTCCGCGTCTGTCTCAAGGTACTTATAGAACTGTTCCTGTGTCAGCGTGATGTCCTCATAAAACAGTTTGTCATCGATATAGAACGGCATCGGAATAACCGGAATTCCAAGTGCTTTGCCCTGCTCCTGCGTGATTCCGCTGTTACTGTCCGTGAGAATCGCGACCTTTTTACCCATACGTATCTCCCTCGTGAGTGTTCAACAACCAATTCCGCGACCGGCGGAATTGCGCCCGGGCGCGCGGCAGCTTCAGCTGCCGCCATAATCTGCGCTGTACACACCATCATATCAGAAAAGAGGGGGCTTCGCTATATACAATCCGTGGGGTTATGTCGACAATTTGCAGTGCTCCTGATACAATCGGGAGCTGTACAGGAGTACGTACAGAGAAGATGGAGCGGTTTGAGAGAGGGGAATGAACGAATGCTGATCTGCGATACACACACGCATTATGATGAAGAAGCTTTTGACCCGGACCGGGAGGCTCTTTTGGGCGGTGAGCTGGCCGCCGGGGGCGTGGAATGGGTTGTAAACATGGGCGCTTCCATGGAGGGGGCGCAGGCTTCGGCGGAGTATGCCCGCATCTATCCGATCGTGTATGCGGGGTGTGGGATTCATCCGGATGAAGTGGGTGTTTTTGAAGGAAAGGAAACTGCGTCAGGGATCCGGTTCTCCGGCGGGGAGGACGCGATGCGGCATCTGAAGGAGCTGTGCTGCGGTGAGAAGGTTGTCTGCGTCGGGGAGATCGGCCTGGACTACCATTGGATGGTGGAGGAGAAGGAGGTGCAGAAGAGATGGTTTCGCGAGCAGCTGCGCCTGGCGTATGAGCTGAAGCTTCCCGTCAATGTTCACAGCCGCGACGCGGCGCAGGATACCTATGATCTGATCCGGGAAACCTATGAAGCGGGCATGGCGACAGGAGGCGTCATCCATTGCTATTCGGGAAGCCTGGAGCTGGCCTGGGAATATGTAAAGATGGGATATCACATCGGAATCGGGGGCGTGGTGACCTTTAAAAATGCGAAGGTGCTGAAGCGTGTGGCCGCCGCGCTTCCGCTCGGGACGCTGGTGACGGAAACGGACTGTCCTTACCTTGCCCCGGAGCCAAACCGCGGAATGCGGAATGACTCGCGGAATATCCGTTATGTGATCGAACAGATTGCGGCGCTGCGGGAGATGGATCCGGAGCGCTGTGCGGATGTGCTTCGCGAAAATGCGCACGCGGTATACCGGATCTGAAAATGCGGCTGAACCGGCAGGCATTTATCCGGCCTGATCCGGTTCGCTCTGAACCATGCCGGCCTGCTCTGATTCGGCCTGTGCTGTGCCGGCCTGCTCCGGTGCGGCCGGTTCTGATCCGGCCTGTGCGATGTCAGCCTGATCCGGCGCGGCCTGATCCGGTTCGCTCTGAACCGTGCCGGCCTGCCCTGATTCGGCCTGTGCTGTGCCGTCCTGTTCCGGTTCGGCCGGGTTCGCCCCGTCCGTCCGGTTTTGCGCGGGACTGTAGCCGAGAGCGGACAGATCCGCGCCTTCGTTCACGCTGAATGCATAATCGGAAGGCGTTTCCTCCTTCTCCTCCTCCGGAAGGAGCTTCCGGATCACCGGGTAGAGAAACTGCACATTGATCGTTCCGATGGCTGCAAAGCCGAACAGGATCCATAACAGGATCAGATTCCAGATCACAATGGTGCTCTTCTGCATCAGCGAAAAGCAGACGATGGCGGCGGTGAGGCCGAGGATCGCGACAGACCTGGGGCCGTTTGCGAACATCAGAAGAATCGCGTTGGAGAAGGTGTTTTTGATGGAGTTGTAGAATTTCGACTGGAGGGCAAATGCGTAGGTGCCGATCAGGTACCAGAAGATCCATCCCACCAGAACGATGGCGCGGACAACAAAGCCTGTCGTTCCGGGCGACTCGCGGTACATCAGAAACTCCAGAAACAGGACAACTGCGACAGCCAGCATGATCAGCCACATCAGGGTTGCCTGCTTAAAGTTCTGGCGGAAGGAATGAAAAAACTTCTTCACCAGATACCCTTCCTCCTCCTCCTTGATCTTAAAGAGGCAGTAATACATCGCAGTCAGCGACGCGCCGATCGTAAAGACCGGAATACTGCAGATCAGAAAAAGCAGATTCAATATCAGAACATCCGCGACACGCGATAAAAACCGCATGACGGGGTTATCCACATGAAACAATCCTCTCAGCATATTATTCTCCATTCCAGGCGAAGGAACTGTTGAGGAAAACCTGATATCATCAGTGTTTCCCTGGTCATTTTTGCAGAAGACAGGGACAAAAGGCAGGTTTATCCCCGGAAGCCAGGGATAAAAGGCAGCTCTCATCCCAGGGTTTTACTATCATACCACACAAATCCAACAATATGACCTTATTTCCACATCCGCGGCGGCTAATTTCGTGATTTCCCAAATTGACACAGAATCAGAGAAAACCATATAATAATTTGAATCCTTATAACCGTCAGCTTTTTCGCGGCGGCGGATCCGTGTGCCTGCAGGCAAGCTCACGTCCTGCGGGATGCAGGCAGCTTACGTTCTGCGGGCTGCAGGCGGCTCACGTCCTG
>CAJOQO010000139.1 GCA_905236545.1 uncultured Lachnospiraceae bacterium | reverse complement strand
GCCCGATCGCAGTCGGCAAAGAGCTCAGCCGGAGTGGGCTACAGGTTTGCGATGGGGAAGCCATCCGCAGGCCGGGGTGTGACTTGAAACGTGTTGCTCCTTCGCCTTCGCCTCTTTTGCTCCAGCCTTCGGTCGTGTTTCTCCATCGCAGACCCAGCCCACTGCGCCGGAATTGTCTGCTTATGGAGAAACAGCTCCCTCCGGCTGATGCAAAGTTTTATGCTGACGTAAGATGACATATCCCGGTTTTCATCAATACAGCGGAAGAAGGGATCGGACCCGTAAGCAAACCATTTGCAGGAGCGATCTGAGATCCTCTGCTTACGTAGACCAAGTACAGATGCCTCTACAGCCGGTCCGAGACTTCTGCAGAGGACGCGATGCCTCTGCTGCGGGCCCGACGCCTCAGCAACAGGCCCGCGGCAAGCAGGAACAGCCCCGCAAACGACGCAAACCAGCCCTCTCTGCCCCAGGGTGTACGGTACACAAGGCGGATCTCACTGTCACCCGCCCCCAAAGGCAGCCCCAAAAACCATTCATTTGCCCGCAGCAGCTCCGCTCTCTCTCCGTTCACCACCGCACTCCAGCCATCACTCCACGGAAGCTGGAAAACCATAAAGCGGGGCTGATCCAGATGAATCGATCCCGTAACACAATCCTGCTCAAAGACCACATTCTCAAGGCTCGCTTCATTGAGCGCCGCGATCCTTCCGGGATAATCAGCACGCGGAACATAGATCAGCATGATCCGGTCAAGGTCATAGTTCCCCTTTTCCGTAAACCGGATCCGGAGCACATCCGCGGCTTCCGTCTCTGAATAGCCAAGCGCTGCCAGATAATCCTCCCTTCCAAGCGTATAAGTCTGCTTCTCAGAAAGAAGCGTAATCTTCTTTGAGATCCCGGAAGCCTTCACCTTCATCGCAGCACCGAACCCGTCCGGTTTCAGGCCATAGAACCCTGCCAGCACATCATATCCGGCTTTCCTCCGAAACGGAATCTGAAGCTCCTTCTTTTTCTTCCTGATCCGGTATCCGTTTTCTGTTCTTTCGATACCGGCCTCTCCCTCCGGCAGCGGCACCTCCTCATAGAGAATCCCGGATATCGCCCTGGCAGTATCCGCCTCCGACAGGCCGCCTTCCCCGATCAGCTTTTTTGCCTCTTCCTCCTCCAGGCATACAGCGTCAAGCATGACCTCCTCCGCCTGTATCCCGTCCAGATCCTTCAGCACACCGGAAGGCAGGATCTGATCCGTCGTATACCCAAAGGACAGCGGATATGAATTCTTCCAGATTCCCATGGTTCCGTCTGTCCAGATCTGGCGTTCAAACCCGAAAGGAACCTGGGCGCCCAGGTCATTTGAGGTCTGGAAATAACCCACACCCGCGGCTGCCTCTGTCGCTGTCCTTCCATCCAGAGAATGGATATGGAGCATCGTTGTCAGTCCTGTGTTCCAGGTGTCAATCAGATAGCTGACCTGGGACGCATTGAGGACACTGTTGTAGATCTGCACACCGGGATAACCGAGCTGAAGGGATGCATTGTCCTCAAAGGATCTGTCCCAGATACCGTCCACACGGTAAAAACCGTTTTTCCACGCAGTTCCGCCTTCCGTCGGAACTGCCTTTGCGTAATTCGCATAGGGAGATTCGGAAAAGAAAGACTGGGTCGTTCCCCGGTCAGCATAATACCGGGTCAGATTCCCGAAGCTTCCGCCAAATGTCAGATAGCCGCCCAGAACAGCGGAAACTGCCGTCGCCGACAGTAAGATGGCGTATCCCGTACGCTGCGCGGATTTCTTATGGACAAGGAACAGGATCAGCGTGAATCCCGTCAGCTCCGCCGCCGCCACAGCGTGATAGATGCTGAAGGGATAGATGACGCTCAGCGCCGCGACGGCAAGGTCATAGATCAGGCATGCCGCAATCAGGCCTTTCTCCTGCAGCCGGTTCGGATGGAACAGACCGTCGGAACAGAAAACGACGCACATCGACGCCGCGAGGCTGATCAGATAAACCCACCGGTTGTTTTCCGTGTGCATGACCGCCATGATATAGCCGCCAAGCGGAAGAAGCAGGAACAGAAGAAGAACCGCAAGGACCCATTTCAGGCTTTTCCATTTCCCTTTTCCCGCGAGAAGGAGGACAACCATTGCCGGGAGAACAACCACGGAAAGATTCAGATGAGTCCCGTTCCCGGATGCCTCCAGCGGGCTGATCAGGTTGACCGCCCAGGCAAAGTATCTCCGGAAGTCTTCATAGTAGAGCAGATTCCCGCTGTCAGAAAGACTCGCGGAACGGTAGGAATGGAAATAACGGTTCAGAGTAGGGAGAAGCGTGACGCAGCTGAGCAGAAGGCCTGTCACATACGCGCTGACCATGCGGATAAGCAGGGAGAAAAATGCCCTGACGCGATTCTCCCGGTACAGCACAAAGAAGCGGATCAGGACATAGATCAGAAGCGCCACGGAATTGATATACATGAAATAATAATTGGAGGTAAACCCCAGATAAACCATGACAGACAGCAGGACAAAAGAATGCCTGCGGCCTGACTCCATCATGTACTCCGCCCCCAGGAGGAGAAGCGGCATGACGATCATGGGCGCGATATAGATCGGATGAACGATTCCCAGTTCAAACACATATCCGCAGAACAGCCAGGTTATGCTCCCGGCCAGGACTTCCGTCCCTTTTCTTTTCCAGTAAAATGCATACAGGCTGAAGGACAGGCCGGCCAGATACAGTCTCAGGAGGATCAGGAAGGCATACAGCTGCTCCGTGTACCTTGCCGGTACAAAGACCGACAGATAATCCAGCGGATGAAACCGGACAACGGAATTGATGTCATCGCCCATACCGATCGTGTAGTCATAGGCACGGGGAATCCATCTCCCATGAAAAAATCCCCGGACCGTCTCCCGCAGCCATTCCCCCATATAACGCAGCTGAAGGATGTACTGCGACTGGCCGTCACCGTTTCCGACCAGGGATTTCCCTGCCGTCAGAAACGGGAGGAAAATCAGGAACCCAAGCAGGGCGAACGCTGCCGTATAGATCAGCAGGTATCTGCGGTTAAACTTTGTATCAGACATTGCCTCTCCTCCGGGCAGAGCGCCTCTCCAGTATCAGCAGAACGAAAAACAACAGAATCGCCGGAATCGCGATCAGCCGGGACGCGGCGGCTCCCGGCGTTGCATAGGAAAGCGCAATCGTATGCTTTCCCGCAGGGAGTACGATTCCCTGGTACAGAACATTTACGGTCAGCGGACGGATCCCCTCTGCAAGAGCTTCCGCCGAATCTGCCCTCTTTCCGTCCACCGTCACCGTCCAGCCGTCCGCGTGCGGCACCGAAAGCATCAGGATCCTCGGGGTGTCGAAGTTCACCGTCCCAAAGACAGATCCATCCTCCACCGTCTCATTTTCCAGAGGCTGTCCGTTCAGCGCATCGATCTTTGCCTCATATTCCTCCATCGGAACATAAAGGATCCGCATGGATGGCAGAGCGTATTTCCCGGCCTTCTGGAATCTCAGCTCTGCTTTTTGGGTTCCATCCTGTTCACTGTATCCGAGGTGGATCAGATAGTCCTTTCGCCCGATGCTGTACAGATGCTCCTTATCCCGCACATAGATGCTTGTCCGGTATCCCCTCGTCGACAGGCGAAGCCTGGCGGCGTCTCCCGGCACCTCCACTCCCTCCAGAAGCAGATAGGCATCATAGCCTGCTTTTTCGTTCCATGGGAAGGTCAGACTGCCCTTTTTCTCAGCATGTACCAGTCCGTTCTCCCACGAAGCACCCTTTGAGCCGGCGGAAGGGATTGCCTCTGACAGGATCTGTATCCCGGGTCTGCTGATCTGCGTAAAGCCCGCTTCGCGCAGTTCCCGGGCAGGATCCTTCTCTCCCTTCCCGTACGGCTCCGCCACAAAAGCTTCCAGCTGCACCATCTCTTTTTCGAGCGGGCTGAGCGCATCGTAGTCTTCTCTGGTGATGAATGCCCTGCTGCTGCAGCCAAAAGAAAGCGGTTTCTCACATTCATATACCCTTACCTGATCATCCGAGAATGCAGCCTCACGCGAATAACCGTAAGGAACGCAGCCCTCATCGGAAGATTTCGTGACAAAATATCTGACATGCGCGAGATTCAGGGATACAGGACGCGAATCCATCCCGCGCAGAGTCGTGATCGCGTTCAGCCCCAGGTTATTCTGGCTCATCATCGCATCGATCAGTTCCGCGTTCAGGATACTGTTATATTCCGAAGTCCCGTTGTAGCCGGAATAGATCGCACTGTTTTCGCGGCCATGCTTGACATTGAAGCCTTCGATCCGGAAAAAGGAGTCCTGCCCGCCGGTCAGCTCCGCTCCTCTCGACCGGAAAAATGATCTGTATTTGGAATCAACCGTTCCGGCTTTCACATACTGTGTCGTGACCGCGCCGAAGTGCGGCGAATATGTCATGGCGCTGTTCACGACCGTAGAGACGCAGGTGATGCCCAGGACACAGTATCTGACAGCCTTCACGCCCCTCTTCCGGATCCAGGAGGGCATCAGCAGAAGCAAACAGACACCCAGCTGGGCCAGCGCGGCGATATTATAGGGATTGACTCCCAGAACGGCTGTCTGGATCATCACGCTCACCGTGAAAAGCCCTGACAGGATCCAGACCAGGATCACCTGGCGTCTGGTCAGTTCCAGGAAGCAGTCCGCCGCAGCCACGACTGTCATCGCGCAGCACATCGCCAGCAGGAATACCCACCGGTTGTTTTCACGGTTAAAAAAGGCGAGGACATAACCCGCGCCGGGAATCAGCAGAACGAGAAGGCATGCGATGAGCATCTTTTTCAGCGTACTGTGTTTTTTCCAGGCCAGCCCGAACAGCACGGCAAGCGCCGGCAGTACGATCACCGCATAGTTCAGATCCAGCCCGTTTCCGGAGCTTTGATAGGGGCTGATCAGATTCAGAAACCAGGCGGCATAACGCCTTTTATCCTGATAGACAAAAAGCTCCATTCCCTCCATCCCGTGGGAAGCCCGGGCACTTGAAAGGTACCTGAGAATCATCGGGCAGAGCGTCATCATGGACATTGCAAGCCCCAGCAGATAGGCACAGAGCATTTTCCACAGAAGCCGGAAGAAATTCCTAATCCTTTCCTGCCGGAAGATCTCGGGAAAACGAACCAGCACATAGACCAGAAGGGCTGCGGAACAGATAAACATAAAATAGTAATTGCTCCAGAAGCCGGCAAAAACGCAGAAAATGAAAAGGCATTTTCCTTTCCCCAGCATCATCTGCTCCGCTCCCAGCAGAAGCAGCGGCAGGATGATAAAGGGGGCCGCGTAGGTCGGGTGATTCACAACGCGGATGAGCATGAACCCGCAGAACACATACACCATCGAACCCGACAGGACATTGACACCCGACACACCGTCCTTTTTTGAAAACGCGAACGCGGAGAACGCGAGTCCTGCGGCATAAAAACGCAGCAGAAGGATCCCTTCATACAGATATTCCGTAAAGGCAGCCGGTACAAACACGGACAGAAAGTCAAACGGATGGAACCGGACAATCTGTCCGATATCGTCTCCCAGTCCTATGGAAAAATCGTAGGATGGAATCGAAAAGCTGCCATGCAGGATCTGGTTCAGGGCAGAGCGGAGATACTGTCCCATATAGCGCAGGTAAACGATGTACTGGCTCATGGCATCCACCTTGTTGACCATGGATGTACGAGTCCTTATAAACGGAAAAAAGACCATGACAGACATGGCCAGAAAAAGCAGTGTATAACGGATAACATAAGCGCGGTACGGGTGGTACTGCGGACGATGTGATGTATTCAAACGATTCGTTCTCCCGCAAACGTGATACAAGTCTGCCGCCGGCAGACTTGCAGATCATATCATTTCTCAGGAACCGGTAAAACGGTCGATACAGATGCCGCGGCTTTCCGATCACCAGATCAGAAGACACGTGTCAACAGGAATATGCTTGTACATCCAGATGGCCGCGCTGCGGCTGAGCCGCACGCAGGCGTGGGAACAGGGCGTAACTCCAAGCTTCGTTTTCGCTCCGGATCCCGGCCACTTGTGAATGCCGCTTCCGCCAAAGCTCAGGAAGTACTGCAGATAGCTGTTCCATTTCTCCGCATACATAACCTGGGTCTTGGAGACGATGCGTCTTTTTCCCAGAGGGCTTGCCCATCCCACCATACCGCTCGAGCACTTGTATGCCTTGAGAAACTCCCACTTTTTGTTAGACCCCGTGAATACGGTCAGGCTCTGCATATCCGTTGAGACCCAGATCAGATATTTGGTCTTGCTCGGGAGACTCCGGGAATTCACGAACGCCTCCTTCGTCTCTACAGAATAATCTCCCGGCGTACACGCGTCCTCATAAACCGCAACCGCACCATGGGGAACGGAACAGATGGTACCGTCCTTCAGCAGGATCCTTCTGCGGCCGGAACGGTTATTGGACATCAGTATAACGTCTGTTCCCTTACTCAGAGGAACCTTCTCGCCGGTTTCAAGATTCTTTGCCGGAACATCATAATTAATATGCGCTTTCCACCAGATCGGATGCACTTCACTGGGATCGCAGGTTTTGTAGGGCCTTTCCGCGAAGGCTGTCCCGGTCAGGAACAGAGAGAGAAACAAGGCGCACATCAGGAGGATGAAAACAGACCGCGTCCGGAATCGGATGAACTGCAACATCATAGGGCTCCTTTCTGTCATAGAAAACATAATCTACAGTTATTATAATACGCTCATACACATTTAGGAACTGCCCGGATCAACTTTTCGTGCGGCTTTTACGGAATCAGTCCTACCGTGTTGAGCCGTACTCCTTCTCCGGTGAAACGCATGATATGTTTGATCGTTGGGCTGGTTCTCACGCCATACGCTCTCCCGATCTCATATCCCTGGTCTCCTCCCTTCGGCATCGCGCCTTTCTTGACCTTATCATGGCCGTATGCCTGTACCGTCTCCGCGTCTTTCTTTGTCCCCTTGCCGATCACCATCTGCGTATGGCCATTTGCAGTGACGACATCCCCCGGCAGGAACTGGAAGGAATCCCTGTTACTGTTATAGGAATCCACAACGTCCTTGAATCCGCAGGCGCGGAAGATTCTCCATTCATAATTGGACAGATACGGGGCGCTTGTCAGCTCACCGTTCTCATAGAAGCTGATCTCTCCGTCTCTTCCGTGATAGAACAGCAAGGTGGAATTCGGAATATACTTCGCGTCCGCCCCGCCAAGATTTTCCCCGATCACATTGACGCCGGCAAAATAATAAGCGCACAGAGGAATCGTCGAGCAGCAGTAATCGCCGGTTCCCAGACCGTTCGGCTTCGCCTGCCCGAAGGTATACATGATATTCGCGCCGTTATAGCTGTGTCCGAAATCATACCCGTGGAAATCACTGTCCGAAACCGCCCTTGCCCAGAAGCAGGCCTTCAGAATCGTCCCGCTGACGGCTTCCGCGCTCAGGCTGACGCCTGGCAGGCCGACCGCACCGTTGTTGGTTGCCGCCCAGATGTTCTCCAGTCCGTCGCCGCCGTCTTTATGGATATAAAGAGGAGCACTCTGTCCGAAGCGGGAGACATTACTGATGTACACCCCCGTATCGGACCGGTTCCATGTCATCTGCTTAAAGACATTCCCGTCCATGTACAGTGTCTGGATCTTCGGATCGGACTCTTCTTCCTTCTGCTCAGGTTCCTTTTTCTGATTGTTTTTCTCCTGTGCCTCCGGATCGTTCACCTTTACGACACAGGCAACCTGATACGTATCTCTGGCTACATAAACCACTGCTGTTCCGCTGCCGGCAGCGGTAACCAGGTATTTGTTTTTTTTCTTTTTCTTCAGCTTCAGGACGGATTTATCGGAAGATACCCAGGAAAACTTAAGATCGCCCGCACCTTTCAGCGTCAGCGTGAAGCTCTTCTTTTTGTCCAGAGTCTTTCTGGTTGCACTCAGCTTTGGAGCATAAACCTTAAACTTCCATGACACCTTACGTCCGTTTTTGACAGCTGTGATCTTACAGGTTCCCTGTCTGACGGCAGTGACCAGCCCGCTTTTGGATACACGGGCCACGGAGGGCCTGCTCGACTTCCAGCGGGATGTTCCTTTCGTTTTCAGCTGCTTCGTCTGTCCCACCACAATCTTCTTCGCGGACGCGGCGTTCGCGGGATTGCAGGAACCCATATAGAGAAGACTGAAAAGAAGCAGCCCGAAGACCAGAACGGATCTCAATACCACAGATCTGTATTTCATGAGGAACCTCCATCAATCAATTCCGCCGGGGCAAGACTGCCTTCTGCCGTACAGGGCCGGCGGAGGAATTTCATTAAAATGTTACATTTATTTTACAACATTATAAACCAAATGTCATGAAAATGAAAGAACAAATTAACAATCTGTGGAGGCATCCTCCTGGCATTTCCCGGCAGCTGTCTGATCCGTTCTGCCCGCCGGCTCCTTTGGCCGCGTTATCTCCCGCACTACAAACAGCGGTTTGTTTGTGGAGGTACTGATCAGCTTTCCAAGATACTCGCCGATCACTCCGATCATCAGGAACAGAATCCCTGCGATGATCAGCATCAGGCACATCAGGGAAGACCAGCCGGTCTGTACGGTCGGATCGACAAATTTATGGATGATCAGGGCGATTGTAGCCACAAACCCCGCGATGGAGAAAACGGCGCCGAAAAGAACCGCCATCCTGAGCGGTACTGTCGAATAGTCCATGAAAGTCATGAACAGACGGAATGCTTTCCTGAAATTATAATTCGACGTCCCATATTCCCGCTCAAAATGCTCAAGCGTAATATCCGCCATATTGGATGTCGTTCTGGCAAACAAAGGCTGAATCAGCGCGTCATTGCCGCGGTACCGGATCATCTCATCCGTCACATATCTCCGGGCACACCAGAAATTGCTCATCTCGATTCCTTTCGGACGCTCGACAAGCCTCACCATGAGAAACTGGCTGATCCGGCTCGTCAGGTTCTTGAACCAGCCAAACTGGCGCTTCCGGTAAACGCCGAAAACAACATCATACCCCTCTTCCATCTTTTTCAGAAACGAAAGGATCTGATCCGGATGGTTCTGCAGGTCATCATCCATCCCGACGACCAGTTCCCCCCGCACATAATGCATCGCCGCGAGCAAAGCGGCATGCTGCCCGAAATTTCTGGAAAAGTCCACTCCCGTCACGCGGTCGGGATATCGCTCCGCGCAGCGGCAGATCTCCCGGTATGTGGCATCATGCGAACAATCATTCACCAGAACCATCTCACATTCATAGCCATCCCAGCGGGAGAAGGCTTCCATGCACATGTCAGCCAGTTTCCCTATGGTATGCTCCGAGTTATAGCACGGTATGACAACGGAAACCAGCATCTCAACCTCCTGTCTCCTCTGTTTCCGGATGAACATCGATCGCAATCATCCCCAGAACCTGCTGAATCGTACGGTGGCAGTCCTCCGGACCGCTCCCCTTCACGATCAGCTGTCCGATCCTGTCCCGCCCGTTCTGCATCCTCCTGACGCGGTCCCCCGGCCGGACATTGAACGAAAGATCCGTCACACACTCCGGCAGTATCTCCGGCGTCCTGATCGACGCAATCACCCCGTCAGACGGCGCGCTCAGAAGCCAGGATGCGTTGGGAGTGGTCTTTCCTTCCTGTTTCGCCTGGAACATCCATCCGACGTCTTCTCCAAGGGCACACCGGATAATCGCCTCAAAATAATCGATTCCGTAAAACAGGCTCACGGTATCGGCGATTCCTGTCGCCCCACAGCGGGGAGTCGCCTCAATTACATAGCACTCCTCTCCCACCAGCATACAGTCCATGTCAAAGGCACAGCTCCTGAAATCCAGGGCGGCGGCTGTCCTCAGAACCATGTCCCCGATCTTTCCGGACAGCTTGTCTTCTTTCTCCCAGGGAACATAATGTCCCTGCGGGAACGGAGGGTTCCCGTCATGAAGGTCATTGCCCAGCGCAAGGTAATACGCGATGCTCCCGTCCGCGTTCATGATCCCCTCAACGCCAAACATTTCTCCTTCCAGAAACTGTTCCGCGATGCAGTAGCTCTTCTTCGTCTGGGCCATGCTCTCTTCAAACATCTGCCTGGCCTGGTTCTCATCATCCGCGCGGAAGATCCCCCGGCTCCCCATCAGATCAACCGCTTTGATCATCAGCGGAAACCCGATCCTTTTCATCGCTTCCTCCAGCTCCCTGACGTCATGGACAATGGCGTACGCAGCTGTGGGAATGCCGCTCTCTTCATATTTTTTCTTCTGCAAAGACTTGTCTCTCGCGCCTTCCGTCGCGCACAGGCCAGGTCCGGGCAGAGACATCCTGTCACAAAGGTAACCCAGCGTCCTTGTCCCTACATCCATGCAGCAGGTTGTCACCGCGTCAGCCCCCAGTCCGCGCACAGCATCCCATACCTCTTCCGGCTTCGTGATGTCCGCGTAGATCACATGATCCGCATGGGAGATCCCCTGATAAGGGCCCGGAACTGTCACCGCATAAGTTTCGATTCCAAGCCTTCCTGCCGCCCGGAACAGCGGAATCTGCGAATAGCTGGCTCCAAGAACCAGCAGTTTCTTATCTTTCATGTCCTTGTTCTTTCCTGTACTCAGCGTACACTGATCTGTACCAGCTGATCGATGTTCCTGAGGATTCCCTCCAGCTCTTCCCTGCTGTCTGCCCTGAGCACCAGAGTGCCGATCTCATCTCTTCCGCTGGTAAAACTGTGCACCCGGTCGCCCTTTTCCACATGCATGTCCACCTCAACCGCGCAGCGTTTCGCGTCGCCCAGGATCGTGATGCCGTCATAGATTCCATCCAGCCTGCTGTGCAGGATCGCCTCGCCCCAGAAACCGTCATAAACCGGCTGTGTGGGAACCGGATCGATCGCAAGCCCGAGCGCGCTCTGAACCGTCGCACGGATAATATCCTGACCGGTCGCGTACCGGAGCATCTCAGCCAGACGGTTGCCGCCCGCGCGGGGGGACAGTTCCATAATATATGCCTTGCCGTCCGTTCCGAGGCGTGTCTCGATATTGTAGATGGCAGTCCCGATGTTGAGCTCCCGGATCAGGCGCGCAATCTCACCGCGAAGATCCTCCTGAACGTCTGCACGCATGGTAGACGGCCACATGAATCCGGCCGGCGCGTATGGATTCGACGCCTTCCGGTCAAACATCTGGTCATTGAATGTGCAAAAGACCAGATCGCTTCCGATGGAAAAGCTGTCGCTGTCTGTGGAATATCCGTCCTGCGTGATAAACTGCTCGATCAGGAAACGCCCCTCGATGGAACTGGAAACCGCCCGCCGTGCGGCAGGAGCGATTCCTTCCGGCGTATCGACTCTTGACACGCCTTTACTGCCGGCCGAATCCGTAGGCTTCACGATCACCGGGAACTCCCAAAGCGTCCGTTCCGCCTCAGCCTCCTCTATGGAATCATAGGCCTTCGCGCGCGGTACATGATATCCATGCTCTTTCAGATACCTGCGGAATCTCCCCTTGTTCTGGAGGATGCATACCGATTCGTACGGGTTGCCGGGGAGTCCCATCTTCTGCGCCACATACGCCGCGCTGACCGCGCCGGCGTCCGACGCATAGGACAGAATCCCGTCAATCTTAAGATCCATGGCAGCCTTCAGTACCGCTTCACTGTCCACCGTTGATACGTTGCAGTACTGGTCACTGAACCGGTGCGCATAATTACCGGGCAGATAATCGCAGGTGATGACATGGGCGCCCAGCCTGTGCGCAGCTTCAATTGCGGGAAGAACAAACCTGGTTCCGCCCAGAAGCATCAGTTTTTTCATTCCGGAATCGCTCCTACTCTACTCTGACACAATCTGATACATCGAATTCTTCTCGTCAAACGAACCGGCCTCTTTGGCCTGCGCCTTCATATCATAGTATTCACGGATATAGTTCAGAGTCAGATTGATATCATTGTCAATCAGATAAACCTTATCATTGTTGATGCAGTCACGGTACGGATTGGTCACGCCATACTTTTCCAGCGCAGCGTTGTAGGCAGGGCTTCCGGCAGGCCATCCGCCGAGTACGCCCATGTTCGAAGCCACATCCAGCGGAACCAGGGAAAGCGGGCCGTATCCCGGCGAGATCGCATAGAGTCCCGCTTTTGTCAGATACAGATGATCCGTATCGGACGCAACCTCCGCGATAAAGTTCGCCGCCTGCCTTCTCTTCTCCTCTTTTCCGATCGTGTTATGACGCCAGAATTCCGACCATCTTCCCTGATTGACCACAAACAGGATCAGCACCATGGTCCATGCATACCGCGCCGGAAGATTGAACCGCTCCGGAGAAACCAGATATACCAGGATCAGACAGGCCGCCAGCCAGACCGGATCATCCACCCGCGCAAGGTTGAACCTTCCCTGCAGGTACATGTAATAGAACAGAGCCGTCAGCGCCAGAACCAGAAGAAGGATCTCCACAAACCGTTTCCAGCCCCGTATACCGTTCAGCACAGCGATGACCAGCATCACAAGGAAGCAGTAAAACATCGGGTTTTCGAACCATTTATAGGGATAGACCCGGAAAAAGTCCCCGATCGTTTCCGGCGAAACGCCTTTGCGCTTCTGAACGGCAATCAGGGCATTCATCTTGTCCAGGGTAAACACATCCGGATCATAAAAGTTCCACTTTGAGAATAGCTTATAGGCATTGTAGGATATGTCCAGTGACTCAAACAGCTCCGTATTCTCCTCATACTTCGGAAAACCATAGTCCGTCAGGGTCGCCCTTGCGTCATTGATCTTCTCATACGCGGCGGAAGCCTCCGACCGGCTGTAGGCATACCGGTCGATCAGTCTGCATCCAAAGCAGATTCCGAATGTCAGGGCAAAAAAGAGAAGATACCGGACCGCACGGGAAAGCATCCTTTCCGGCGCGTCCTCCTTCAGCCGGAGCAGAAGGTATACACCGAACACGCCCCACAGAGCGAAGATCAGATCCGCTTCCAGATGCCGGTACATAAACCCATAGGCTGTCAGAAGGATGCCGACGGCCAGAGAAGGAATCCGTATCCTTTCTCCGATCAGAGAGAAGACAACAAGAAACAGCCCGCAGGCCGCGCAGACGCCGGCCGTCCTGGTAAACTGGATATTGATATAGGACTCCGCAGCAAAATAGTTCAGAAGCGTCATCGAAAGAAAGAGGGCCGCTCCGCTCCGGAACGTCCTCTGGATCACCCAGAAGGCTGCGGTAAAGGCAGCAAACATTCCGGCGTACTGCATCAGCCCATACCAGGGAATCATGTTCGTAATACGATACGCAAAGGCGCAGACCGTGCCGAGGATCCAGTTCGAATAAAGCCAGTGCGGATCCTGGATCGGACGGGCGCGGTTGACAAACATCGCGATATTGAAATCATCGTTGGAATCAAATTCCGGCCGCATCACGATCAGGCAGAAGGCGAGCATAAGCAGATTCACGCAAACCGCAAACCACACGCTCTTCCTGTTCCTGCAGATCCATTCCCATACTGCTCTCATAATCTGTTCAATCTCTCTTCCCTTTCTTTTCCATCATTCCCTGCGTTTCTTCTGCTCTCTTTTCCATCAAACCCTTTTCAGCGGCTGTCGGAAGACTGTTCCAGGCCGCAGCCTGAATCCCTTACCCAGTCATCATAGCTTCCCGTCTCTGTGACAGAGGTAAAGCCGGCATCGCTCAGCTTCTGCGCCGCCGCACAGCTCTCCCCCGAATCTGCGCCATACACATATACCATCATGTTTTTCCGGGGAATCACCTCGTTCGCGTGTGCTACGATCTGAGCTGCGGGAAGGTTCTTTGCTCCCTTTACATGCCCTTTTGCATAGTCTGTATTCTCTCTCACATCTATGATGCAGTATTCCTTCTCAAAGCTCATATATCCGCAGGCCTCCTCCACACTCAGCCGCTCATAGGCTTTTCCGCGGCTTGGCCGCAGGGTACGGATCAGAGACCAGACAGTAAATACAAGAACTGTCAGCGCGCAGAGAAAGAAAACAACACGAATCTTCTTTTTCACCTATTTTGCCTCTCCCAGAAGAAGAATCCTGAGTGGTTTGATCTTTCGGATGATCCATTTGGAAAGCGGAATGGGAAGGCAGAGTGCACACAGAAAGATCAGGAAGGTACAGACGATATAATTCCATCCAAGCCTGTTCCACAGGACAATCTTTACCGCCGTCATGATCGGTTCATGAAGAATGTAGATATCCATGGAATACAGTCCGAGCAGGAGCAGCCATCCTGTGCCTCTTCCCAGCTTCCGCTTTTCTCCGTCAATGTTGTATACCAGCCTGGAAGAGACCCAGAGCACAAGATAGATCCCGCAAAGACTTGTCAGCATCATGGTGACTGTAATCGTAGTCCGGTACAGAAACACAATCGCGAAAATATCCGTCACAAGAGCGAGAAATGCAAGAAGATCCTGTCCGTCCATGGCGTCCTCGTAGCCGGCCTTCCGGCTGTCCTCAAACTTCAGCCTGACCCAGATCCCCATCAGAAAGAAGAACAGGTACTTTGCAGTACGCAGATCAAGATTCGCCCAGTAGATCGCAACGCTCAAAAAGAAGCTTCCATACCAGATGGAGCGGAAATTATAGGTATTCACCAGAACAGCGCAGATCAGTTCAATCAGAAACAGAATATACAAAAACCAGAGCGAAACATCGGGATTCTGGCCGATCAGAATCTTCCAGATATCCTGGACGGAAAACGGCCTGACCGCCATATCACTCATTCTCAGTTTGATCGGAATATAGAGCAGTCCGATCACAAAATACGGAACAAGAAGTCTTCTCGCTCTCGAAATAACGTAAGACTGCCGTTCCTTTCGCTTCATGCTGAGGATCTTCGCGGAAACAAATCCCGACAGACAGAAAAACAGCGGCATATGAAAGCTGTAGATGATATACGTCAGGATCCGGATCCATCCAGCCGATACCTGCGTCTGTTTGATGGAATGTCCCAGGACAACAAAAAAAATACCGATGCCTCTGGCGATATCGACCTCGGTATATCTGACTTTACTGTCTTTCCCTACAGACCCGCTCATAATCAGGAATTCTCACTGATATAATTCTTGATCGCTGCAAAACTCTCCGGACTGATGACATGCTCAATTCTGCAGGCATCCTCCACGGCAGTCTTCTCATTGACCCCCAGCCGCATAAACCATGAGGAAAGAACCTGATGGCGCTCATAGATCATGTTCGCAATCTGCAAACCCGCATCCGTCAGATAAATATATCCCTCCGGGCTGACAGTAATATATCCGTCCGCTTTAAGGTTCTTCATCGCGATCGAGATACTGGACTTACGGTAACCGGTATAATTCGAGACATCAACACTCCGGACTACCGGCTTCTCCTTGCTGAGAATGAGAATCGACTCAAGATAATTCTCAGCAGATTCGGTGGCAGCCATAGTGAACCCCCTTCCTGGAACTTATAACGAGTCCGCCTTCTCCGATTGTTACGATTCAGTATAAGAAGGAGGCTGTTATAAGTCAACCGCAGAAATCACATTATCGGATCGGGCCTTCCGGCCCGATCCTGAAACAGTCTGTCTGATGTCTGACCCGGGTGTATGGCCGCAGACTGCACATCCTGATAATAGCATGAGTGGCAAAAAGATTCAAGAAACACAGCAGACCTCCGGATCTGATCCGGAGGTCTGCATCCATTCATCCATCTGTCATACAGGATACGCCTTGTTTTTGGAGTCGCCTGCCGCCGGATCGATCCCGGTCTGCTGGGCCTGGCGATACTTGAAGTAATCAATGGCAACCTGCGGGAACAACGCATAGCTGAGGACATCCTCATCCTGCTGCTTCCACTGGGCGATCTCCTCCTCGTACTTCGGAAGCATCGGCGGAATATCGTCTGCAGGGCGGTAAGTGATAACCTTCGCGTCTCCGATACACTTCTTCTGGACATCCTTGTTGAACGGCTTGACGGTCTCTCCGTACTTTCCGCTCAGAACATCCTTTGTTTCCTGCGGCACCATCTTGTAACGCTCTCCGGCGATCACATTCATAACAGCCTGCGTTCCGACGATCTGGGAAGACGGCGTAACAAGCGGCGGCTCGCCGAGATCCTTACGCACGTTCGGAACCTCCTCAAGCACTTCATAGTACTTGTCAGCGGCGCCAAGCTTATCCAGCTGAGAAGTCAGGTTGGAAAGCATTCCGCCCGGAACCTGATAAACGAGCGTCTTGATATTAACGCCAAGGTTCTTCGGATTCAGGAGACCATTCTCAAGGCACTCATCTCTGTAAGGACGGAAGTAATCCGCAATTTCCTCGAGAAGCTTCATGTCCAGTCCGGAGTCATACGGCGTTCCGCGGAACGTCTCAACCATAACCTCCGTCGCCGGCTGGGAGGTGCCAAGAGCAAACGGGCTCATCGCGCAGTCAATTACATCAACGCCCGCCTCAACTGCCTTCATGTAAGTCATGGAAGCAACACCGGAGGTGTAATGGGTGTGCAGCTGAATCGGAAGATTGACCGCATTCTTCATGGCACTGATCAGCTCAGTCGCTCTGTAAGGAAGCAGAAGTCCCGCCATGTCCTTGATGCAGATGGAATCCGCTCCCATCTGCTGGATCCGCTTTGAGATCTCTACCCAGTAATCGATCGTATATGCATCCCCAAGCGTGTAGGACAGCGCCACCTGCGCATGGCCTTTTTCCTTCTTTGCGGCATTGACACAGGTCTGAAGATTCCTCAGATCGTTAAAGCAATCGAAGATACGGATGATATCGATTCCGTTCGCGATGGACTTCTGTACAAAATATTCCACCACGTCATCCGCGTACGGCTTGTATCCGAGGATATTCTGCCCGCGGAACAGCATCTGAAGCTTGGTATTCCTGAATCCGTCACGCAGTTTTCTCAGTCTGACCCACGGATCCTCATGCAGGAAACGGAGTGCCGCGTCAAACGTAGCTCCGCCCCAGCACTCTACGGAGTTATATCCGACCTTATCCATCTTTTCAATGATCGGAAGCATCTCCTCAGTCGGCATACGTGTCGCGATCAGGGACTGATGCGCGTCACGCAGCACGGTTTCAGTAATTTTAATCGGCTTTTTTTTCGCTGACATTTTCCTTATCCTTTCCTGTCTCGTCTTCCGGGTCTGCGAAATCAGCAGATTCTGACTTCGCAGATCCTCCGGCGTCTATCTCACTTCTTTGGAACTGTTTACGCAACACCATAGATTGCCATGAAGGTACCAGCCGCAACGGCCGTACCGATAACACCGGCTACGTTCGGGCCCATCGCATGCATCAGCAGGAAGTTCGTGGGATCAGACTGGGCTCCGACCTTCTGGGAAACACGTGCCGCCATGGGAACGGCGGACACGCCTGCCGAGCCGATCAGAGGATTGATCCTCCCGTGCGTTATAATCTTCATCAGCTGCCCCAGCAGGACACCTCCCATTGTACCAAAGGCAAAGGCCACAAGACCGAGCACAACAATCTTCAGCGTATTTACGTTCAGAAACGCCTCTGCAGATGTGGACGCGCCGACACTGGTTCCGAGAAGAATGACAACGATGTACATCATTGCGTTCGACGCGGTTTCCGTCAGCTGGCGGACAACTCCGCACTCGCGGAACAGGTTGCCGAGCATCAGCATGCCGACCAGCGGAGCCGTCGTCGGAAGAAGCATGCAGACAACAACCGTGATAATAATCGGGAAAAGAATCTTTTCCAGCTGGGTGACCGGACGGAGCTGTTCCATCTTGATCTTTCTGTCCTTTTCAGACGTAAACGCCTTCATGATCGGCGGCTGGATGATCGGAACCAGGGACATATAGGAATAAGCCGCGACCGCAATCGGGCCCATGAGCGTGGTCTGTCCAAGCTTTCCTGCCAGGAAGATCGAGGTCGGTCCGTCGGCACCGCCGATGATGGAGATCGCAGCAGCGGCTTTGCCGTTGAAGCCAAACGCGATCGCCAGGAAATAAGCAACATAGATACCCGCCTGAGCCGCGGCGCCCATCACAAAAGAGATCGGGTTCGCGATCAGCGGTCCGAAGTCGGTCATCGCTCCGACACCCATGAAGATCAGGGACGGAAGAATCGATGCCTCATCCAGAATATAGAAATAATGCATCAGGCCGCCGGCATGTTCGACGCCGAGAATGTCTACCGTAATATCCGAAATAATATCCGGATAGATATTGACAAGCAGCATGCCGAAAGCAATCGGGACCAGCAGAAGCGGTTCGAAGTCGTGTTTGATCGCCAGATACAGGAACACAAACGCGACAAGCATCATGACATAGTTGCCCCATGTCAGATTCAGGAACGCAGTCTGATGCAGAAGATTTGACATTGTAGACGCAATGTAACCCATTGATTAACCTCCTAACGTCAGGGTCAGAACTGTCCGGGCAGATCAGTTCATCGTTGCAAGAACCTGTCCGTTTTCAACTGCGTCGCCGGCCGCGACTTCGATCGATGCGATGGTGCCGTCCTGCGGAGCCACTACCGGAATCTCCATCTTCATGGCCTCCAGGGTGACAATCGTATCGCCGCTCTTCACTGCCTGCCCGGCAGCGGCATCTACCTTGAATACCTTCCCCGGGACGGAAGCGGTCACTTTAACAGCGCCGGCACCTGAAGAAGCTGCCTTCGGGGCTGCTGCGGGAGCTGCCTTCGGGGCTGCCTTCGGGACTGCTGCAGGAGCCGGTGCCGCCACAGCCGCGCCGGAGCCGGTTCCCTCTTCTACTGTAACATCATAAACATTGCCGTTAACGGTGATCGTATAGTTCTTCATCTTTCATTCTCCTTACGTAATTCATTCTGTACCTGTGATCCGCTGACATGGCAGCGGACTGGCGCTCATGCTCTCCAGTTGCTCTTTCTGTCTCTTCTGCGGATCGAGCGGACGACGAATCCGTCTGCGGGAGCCTGCTCGCTTGCCGCGATCGCCGCACTGATAACAGCAATCAGTTCCAGATCATCCGTCTCCTCTTCCACGGCCTCCTCCACGACAGGCGCCGGGGCAGGGGCAGGGGCAGGAGCAGATGATTCGGATGCAGTTTCCTGCTTCTTCTTTCTATTTATGATGTCAGGAATCCAATGAATCTGACTGATGATAAAGGTCAGGAACAGCAGAACCACAAAGACGGTTCCAAGACCGATCAGGGTATTCATGCCTGCTTTTCCGACGCTCGCGCCGAAGGAATCCTTTACCTCCCAGTTCAGAAGGGTCACATTCCTTGCAAGATCATAGGTAAAGGTTACTTTGATCTTCGAATCATTGACCTCTGCCTGCGCGTAGTCCACATCCATATCAAAGGTCAGAACCTGATCCGTCATGT
The DNA here is from genome assembly GCA_905236545.1 of uncultured Lachnospiraceae bacterium. Taxonomy (GTDB): domain Bacteria; phylum Bacillota; class Clostridia; order Lachnospirales; family Lachnospiraceae; genus Porcincola. Next base: position 2,946 of record CAJOQO010000139.1, on the reverse strand, counting down.
CAGCCGTATAGCTGTTCACACCCCTGAATTCTCCGCAGGAATCCATATTGGAATACCAGTTGCGGAGCATCTTTACCGTCGCCATCGTCGCATCGTCCACATCATTCAGGACATTGGACTCTTCCATGGAATTGTGGATGTCGAGGACGGACAGATTGATCTGCCTGTTATAGCTGTTGATCATATCCTCCAGATTCTCTGCGGACATTCTGGACAATGACGCCAGCTGACGCTCGACCTGTGCTTCAATGGTCGGATACTGCGCTTCAAGAGCCGTATCTCCTGTCACACTTTCCGGCTCGAGAAGAGGCGCTTCCGTAGAGCCCTCCGCTTCTGTCTCATCAGCGGGTGCCTTCGCATCCTCCTGCTCCGTCATCTGTGCAGCGCCGCCCTCTGTCTGAGAGGCGAATACACTCACACATCCGGAAGAGAGACAAAGCGTCAGCACTGCAGAAAGCAGAGCCGCATATATTCTTTTTCTCATCTGCATGTCACCTCACTCAAACCGTACCGTGTTTCTTTTCCGGGCGCTCTTCCGCTTTTGTATAGAGCATCTCGAACGCGCCGATCACCATCTTGCGGGTATCGCCTGCTTTGATGACGGTATCGACATACCCGCGCCCGGCCGCCGCTTCAACGCTCTGCTGCAGAGCGGCGTACGCGGATGCCTTCTCATCCAGTGTCCTGGCATCTTTTCCGTCATACATGATGCCCGCGGCAAGCTTCGCGTCCATCATGCCGATCTGTGCGTCCTCCCACGCAAAAGTAAGGTCAGCGCCCAGGCCCTGGCTGTTCATCAGCATATAGCCGGATCCGAAGGCCCTGCCCGTAATCACATTGACCTTCGGAACGGTCGCGTTTGCAAGAGCATCCGCGAAGGCGGCAGCTGCTTTCGCGATCCGGAATTCATTATGTTTATCCGCATAGAATCCTTCCGCGTTCGTTACCGTAAGCACGGGAATGTCAAACGCATCGCAGAAACGCACGAAGCGCGCAGCCTTCTCAAGGCCCTTCGCGGTAAGAAGCGGCTTGAACTCCGCTGTCTTCTCTCCCTTGCCGTCATATACTTCCGTGCGGTTTCCGATCGCACCGACGGTCATGCCGTTCAGCTTGATAAAGCCCGTCACCATCTCCCTGGCGGAGGCGGCTTTCACCTCGCACACAAGATTACCGTCGGAAATCTGGCTAAGCAGGATGGAGGTATCTCCTGCAGCGCCCTCAATGCCCTCGCAGACTCTGTTCAGATCATCTTCCACATCCACCGCAGGAGCTTCATCGGTATTGTTGGCCGGGAGAATCGATACAAGAACCCGGATCTGTGCCAGAATCTCATCCTCGGTTCCGACAAAGTCAGCCAGACCGCTCTTCTCACTCTGGAAAGCCGCTCCGGCGGTATCCTCTTCCTTATTCCCGGCAAGGGAATTCGGAGAATTCACATACAGCTTCGCACTCTTTCCTTCCATAAACACGAAATCACTCATACCGGCCGCAACCGCAAGCGCTCCGCCGCAGTTTCCGAGTACAGCAGTGATCTGCGGGATCACGCCGCTCGCAAACGACATTCTCCGGTACAGCGTGCCAAACGCGTTCAGCGCATCCGTCGATTCCTGAAGTCTCATGCCGGCACTGTCCAGCAGACCGATCACCGGTGCACCCATCTTCATGGCGAGGCTGTAAAGGCGGATGATCTTCTTCGCATGCATCTCTCCGACACTGCCTCCCAGAACAGATGCGTCCTGGCTGTAAACATACACCAGATTGCCATTGATCAGGCCATATCCGGTGATCACGCCATCCGAAGCAGCCTTCTCTTCCGTCAGGTTGAAATCTGTACTCCTGGCCGTAACGAGGGAGCCGATCTCAACGAAACTGCTTTCGTCAAGCAGAGCAGCAATTCGGTCCGCTGCCTTGCTCTTTCCTATATTGCTCATACTTAGACCTCCATCAATTAGAAATCAAAAATTGCCATATCCCATACTAAGTGAAAAACTAAAAAAAGGCAAGCCATAAAAGGCATGCCTTTTTGCAAAACGATGATCAGATTTTTGACTTACCACACATATACGGTCGTCCCAACCGGAATGTTCTCATCATCATAGACCCAGAGGGCGTTCTTCTTCGAAAGACGCACACAGCTGTGAGAGACCGGTTCCTTGCCGATATACTGCTTTCTCCCGGTTCCCGGCCACTTATGAATCCCGTAGCCGTAGATGAAGGAATAGAAGAACAGAACCGAATTCGTTCCATATTGCACATCGTGCTGTTTTTTCTGAATCTTGTATGTCGTATAGTAAGGAAGGGAGCCGGTTTTTTTCCGGAATGTCTGGTCAAAGGTCGGCGTGTCTACCGCTCCGCTGGAACACAGAAACGTCTTGATCAGCTTCCAGTTTCCCTTTTTCCCCTGAAAAACATTGACTCTCTGCTTATCAAGGCTGATCCAGATCAGCTTGTCGCCCTTGCGCCTCTTGATCTTCATCCCGTTGACAAAAGCTTCCTTCGTCTTCTTGTCATAATCGCCCTCGGCACCCGTGCACAAAGCCTTCGTCAGATGGAGGAACTTATTCGCGATCCAGCATCTCCCTCCATCCTCCAGTTCGCAGAGGCTGATCCCTTTCTGTTCATGGTAATCCCTCTGGACAACCGTAAGCTTCGTACCGCTTTGCAGCCTGACGGTCTGTTCCGGAAGCTCATCCGTTTCGATGGTAGTAACCTGAACCTTGTTCGTCAGCGTTGCCGCCCACCGAATCGTCTGCACCTGGGTTGTGTCCGTCTCCTCCGCAATCTCGGCAGCTGCCTCCTCCAGAATCTCATCTCCCGGCGCAGCAGACGCAGTCAGAGAAAAAGCCGCTGCCAGCATGCCAAGAACGATGATGCTCCGGACTGTCTTTGTCAATAAACTCCATCTTTTCATCCTTATACTCCTTTTCCCCATATCCCCTTATGCTG
>CAJOQO010000138.1 GCA_905236545.1 uncultured Lachnospiraceae bacterium | reverse complement strand
GCCATGGCCAGCATCGAGACGACTTCGATGAAGCTCTTCGACTTAAAATTACGTTTCACCACCAGGTAGGCGATGATCATGGAAAGGAAGGCCGTAATCACGGCCGCGATCAGGGAGAGCACGATAGAATCCCGGAAGGCTTTCAGGCCGCTGGTCTTCATCATGTACTGGAACCATTTCAGGCTCAGGGAATAATCCCTGCCCCAGAGCTTGAAAAGCGCTCCGAAGGGAACCATGATGTACATGATAACGACAAAGAGCGCGGCCAGGGAGCAGAGAACAGTCAGCGGAACCGTTACCGATCTGTCCTCGATCGGCATACGGGCTCTGGAAGCCTTGCCCGTAAGGGTCGTCGCGGTCTTTTTCTCCAGATAATACTTCTGGATCAGGAACAGAATCAGCGTCAGGCTCAGAAGGACCACGGACATGGCGGCTGCGCCGGTCGAGTCATAGGCTCCCGTCACCTGGAGATAGATCGTCGTCGCCAGGGTATCATAATCGCCGCCGATCAGCATCGGGTTCGCGAAATCCGCAACCGATTCGATGAAGGTGACCAGAAAGGCATTTCCAAGACCCGGCAGCAGCAGGGGCAGCGTCACGCTGGTGAAAACCTTCCATCTGGAAGCGCCCATAACCCGGGTAGCCTCCTCCAGGGAAGGATCAATGTTTTTCAAAAGGCCCTTCAGCATCATATAACAGACCGGGAAAAAAGTCATGATCTGTACGATCGCGATGCCTTTCAGCCCGTATACATTCGAGTCGTAGATGCCGAGAATCTTCCTTGTAATCAGTCCGCTTCGCCCGAACAGCATGATCATGGAGAGGGACAGGACAAAGGGCGGAGAGACAACCGGAAGCATCGAGACAACGCCAAACAGCTTTTCCAGGAACTTTGTCCGGACCTTCACATACTCTTCCACATAAGCGAAGAGCAGGCCGATCAATGTCGAACAGATCCCGGTGATTAATCCCAGCACGACCGTATTGCCGAAAGCCGTGCGGAACCGCTTCATGCTCAGGACTCTCTTGAAAACATCCAGAGTCACTTTCCCTTCTGTATAGAAGCTGTCAATCAGGAGCATGAGAAGCGGATAGAGGATAAAGAGCAGAAGGAAGACTACCAGAACCACGATCATGCTGACCAGGATCGGATCCGCGAAAAACTTCTTTCTCTCCAGACTGGCACTTTGACTTTTTGCCATGTGCTTTCTCCTTCCACCTGTAATAGAGAGAAAGGGGGACTGTACTGCAGTCCCCCTGCCTGAAGCTTCTTTCGGATGATGCCCCTGCGGGAGGCGTCTCATCCGCATTCAGATCAGATGTCTTCAGATATCCTTACTCTGTCAGGAACCTGTCCGCATCATCCTCACCGCCGACTGCCGCGAAGAAGTCTTCCACATACTTGGCGGTATTCTGCTTCGCATCCTCGAAGTCGTAATCGATGGTATTGTTCGGATCAAGGCCGAAATCTTCCGCTTCCTGCGGCTGCGTCGCGTTTGACAGAACCAGGAACTGGTAGGAGCCGTTCTCCTTGGCGATATCGACGCAGTCCGGGGTCAGCGCATACTCGATCCACAGCTTGGCGGCATTCGGATGAGCGCAGCCCTTGAAGATTGCCGTCGCGCCGACTTCATAGGAAGTTCCGTCTTCCGGCACGATCAGGCCGATGTTGTCATAACCCTGAAGGATCTGGTAGATGCCGTCATGCAGGAAACCGACACCGATGGTGCATTCTCCGGGACCTACCATCTTGGACGGGCCGGAGCCGGACTTGGTGTACTGAATCACGTTCTTGTCAAGAGCTTTGAAATATTCCATAGCCTCATCGTGGCCCTTCATCTGAACCATGGTGTTTATGACAAGCTTTGCCGTACCGGCTGTATTCGGATTGGAAAGCATGATCAGGCCCGCATACTCTTCCTTCGTCAGATCATCCCAGGTTGCGGGAGCTTCCAGGCCGAGACGGTCAAGCTCTTCCGTATTCACCATAAATCCGAGGATTCCTTTATAGATGCCGTACCAGCAGTTTGTCGGATCCTTATACTGCTCATCGATCAGGTTCACAGCGTTGGCTGCTTCATAGGGTTCCAGAAGATCCGCGGCAACTGCCTCATTATAGGGGTCTGTGGTTCCGCCGAACCAGACGTCGCCGGACGGATTGCCGGCTTCTTCCGAGATCTTTGTATAAACTTCAGAAGTGGAAAGTCTCTGATAGACGGTCTTGATGTTGTAAGTCTTCTCAAACTTCGCGCACGCCGCGGAGAGATATTCCTCCTCACAGGAACCATATACTGTGAGCTCGCCTTCTTCCTGAGCCGCCGCGATCAGATCAGTCAGATCCGCGCCTTCCGCCTCGTCTGCGAATACCGGGACCGAAGCAGTCAGACTCAGAGCCATCAGTCCGGCAAGCAATACTGCTAATCTCTTTTTCATAGTAGAACCTCCTCTGAAATAAATGTAGGAACACGGCAGGCCGGAACAGATCCGCCTGCTTAGCTCAGCCGCCTGCCCGCCTGTTAAACAGGCCGCTCCTCAGGCGTGCTGCATGTTAGAAAAAGTATAGCATAATTCACGATAGGATGGTATTATTTTTTGTTTTTTTAGTCACTATTCACTGCTCAAAAAAACAAAACCTGCCCGCTGTGTCTGTACACAGGAAGCAGAT
>CAJOQO010000137.1 GCA_905236545.1 uncultured Lachnospiraceae bacterium | reverse complement strand
TGAATACCCCGGACGCCCGATCGCAGTCGGCAAAGAGCTCAGCCGGAGTGGGCTACAGGTTTGCGATGGGGAAGCCATCCGCAGGCCAAAATGCCTTGCAAAAAACAGCAGGCAGGAATATGGTATCGGATAGAACCGTCATCTTAACGCGGAGGTTTTCACATGTCGATCCGATATGACTGTCATATGCACTCATCCTTCTCCCCCGATTCCGATGCCCCCATGGAGCTGATGGTCAGGAAGGCAGTACAGCTCGGTTTTTCCGGTATCTGCTTTACTGACCATATGGACCTGGATCTCCACGAACCGCTTCTGGGCGATGATCCGGATGTTTTTGCAGCTGATCCGGAGATGGTACTGAAAGAGATCTCCCGGCTGAGGGAGCTCTATGAAATCGAGATCGGGTTTGGTCTGGAGTTCGGCATGCAGCCGCATCTTCCGTCTGTCTTCGATCAGCTTGCCAGGCGGTATCCTCTGGACTTTATCCCGGCTTCATGCCACGTTGTGGACGGAAGGGATCCCTACTTTCCCCAGGTATGGGAAGGAAAAACAGCGGATGAATTCATCCGCCGCTATTACGAAGTCTACTATGAAAATATCTGTCTGATGACCCAGTGGGATACGCTTGCCCACCTTGACTATGTCATCCGTTACATTCCGGAGCGGGGTTCTCTGGTCTATGACTCCCTGAAAAAACATGCAGACCTGATCGACGCTCTTCTGAAGCATGTGATCGATCAGGGGAAATGTCTGGAAGTCAACACTGCCGGTTATAAATACGGACTCGGCCAGACCAACCCCTCTCCCGCGATCCTGAAACGCTACCGGGAACTCGGAGGGGAACGCATCACCATCGGCTCTGACGCCCATGCTCCGCAGCACATCGGAACAGGGTTTCACCAGACACAGGAGATGCTCCTTGCTCTTGGGTTCCGTTCCTATACGGTCTTCCACAGAAGGGTCGGAACCGAACTGCCTCTGGAAGAATATTACTCAGACAACATCTCGTCGTAGAGTTTCTGATATTTCTTCGCGCTTGCGTCCCAGGAATAATCCATCATCATCCCGCGGTCAACCAGCCTGTTCCACTCTCTCTTCCGGTTGTAGAACACATCCATCGCGTACTGAATCGTATGAAGCATCTCATGCGCGTTATAATTGGCGAAGGAAAACCCGGTGCCGGTCGAATCATATTCATTGTACGGAATCACCGTATCCTTCAGGCCGCCTGTCTCACGTACGATCGGCACTGCACCGTACCTCAGGCTCATCAGCTGCGACAGTCCGCACGGTTCAAAGAGCGACGGCATCAGAAACGCGTCACAGGACGCGTAGATCTTATGGCTCATCGCTTCTGAATAATAGATGTTCGCGGCAACCTTCCCCTGATACTTCCAGGCAAAGTGCCGGAACATATTCTCATAGCGTTCCTCTCCCGTTCCAAGGATCACCAGCTGAAGATCCTGCTGGCAGATCTCATCCATCATATACGCAATCAGATCAAATCCTTTCTGATCGGTCAGTCGCGATACGATTCCGATGAGGAACTTTCTCTCATCCTGATCCAGTCCGAGTTCCTTCTGAAGCGCTTTCTTGTTCTTTCCCTTCTCTTTCCGGAATGTCTTGACATCATAGTTAAATTCCACAAAAGAGTCTGTCTGCGGATCATATTCCGAATAATCAATCCCGTTTACAATCCCGGACAGGACGTTGTTCCGGGCCCGCATGAGGCCATCCAGCCGTTCGCCGTAAAACGGAGTCTGGATCTCATTCGCATAGGTCTCGGAAACTGTTGTAATGCGGTCCGCATAAACGATGCCGCCCTTCAGATAGTTGGCGTCACCATATGCCTCCAGCTTATCCGGGGTAAAGAAAGATCTGTCAAGGCCTGTGATGTCCTGAACCGTCTTTACATCCCAGATCCCCTGGAATCTCAGGTTATGGATCGACAGCACAGTCCTGATCCCGCGGAAAAACTCACCTTCACTGAACTGTCCCTTCAGGTAAACCGGGATGAGAGCCGTCTGCCAGTCATGACAGTGAATGATATCCGGGCGAAAATCAATCAGAGGAAGCGCGCTGAGAACAGCCTTGGAGAAAAAGGCATACTTCTCTACATCCTGATAGATATTCCCGTAAGGCTTTGCACCCGAAAAGTAATACTCATTGTCGATGAAGTAGAATGTCACCGAGCCGACAACCATCTGCAAAACACCTACATACTGGCTCCTCCATGAAAGATCCATATAGAAATGTGTCAGATATGTCATCTGATCTTTCCACTCCTGACGCATGCACATATACTTCGGGAGAATCACCCTGGCGTCAATCTGCTCCTTATCAAAGCAGGCAGGCAAAGAGCCCACCACATCCGCCAGTCCACCGGTCTTGATAAAAGGCACAGCCTCAGAAGCGGCAAACAAAATCTTCTTCATGAAAACACCTCACTGAAACTGAACATAGAAGTCATAATACCACTCACAGCCAGGCCGTGCAAAAGATGCACGGCCTGGCTGATCGTATCAATCTTTTCTCCTCTATTATACCAGTCTGGACTCCGGAATCAACTGCTTCAATCCATGGCATCCAGCCAGTTGCCGGTCGTCAGTTTATTCTTCGGAATATACTGCGCTTCTGTCTTCTCTGCAAGCACGCGGGCGAAGTAGGTCTTGCCATCCAGCTTGAACTTGAAGCGCACCCAGAAATCACCCTTCGTTCCGTCAACCCTGGAGCCCATAATGGTAAAGGTCAGCTTCTTCGTCTTATTGTTCTTGATCGTAGCTTTTGTACCAGTCTTCAGCTTCAGCTGACGGATCGCCATATCGTCCGGATAGGTGAGCAGCCTTGCGTCTGCACTGTACACGGTCATCTTTGCGCCGCTGGTATTCCTGATACTCACGGTCACCGTCTTCTTCGTCGGATTCAGGCTGGTGATATAACCGATAAACTCCGGATTCGTCTGCTTGACATCCACTTCACAGGCCAGCGTATAGGTTACTCCGCCCTTTGCCGTCGTGGCCGTGATCGTTGCCGATCCGGATCCGACTGCTGTGATCTTCCCGCTGCTGCTGACCTTCGCGACTGACGTCTTGTTGGAAGCCCACGTTACAGAGGCGTTTTTGTCACCGTTCACAACTTCGTTGATCACGGATTCTCCGCCGGCCATATCCAGCTCGTTGTAGAGCAGCGTCGGACGGGTCGTCGACCCTTTGGCCACAACCTTCACCTGCATCGAGTCAGAGGTGCCGTCCACACCGTAAACCGTGATGGTGCAGGTTCCCTTCTTTGCTCCGTAAACCGTAATCGTGCTGGGTGTGACATCGTTGTCGAACTGTTCCACATACGCAATACTTCCGTCCGAGCTGTTGGTACGGTCGATCCTGATATAACCGCCGTAGCTGTTCGACTGCGTAATGGCGATCATCTCCCGCGATCCGACGGCGATCTCATATTTATCCGGAATATTGATGCCGCTTTCCCCGGTTACTTTGTAATACAGCATAAACCTGTAGATTCCGGAATAGGTGGCACCGAAAGTATACGTTCCGGCAGGAACTGTCGTATGAACCTCATAGTTCACAGAACCCATCGTCTTATCGGTCAGGTAATACTGCTTTCCCGTATTGACGTTCTGCAGCACATAGGTCATCCTGCTGTTGATCTGATAGGCAAGCGTATTAAAATTCGGCGTATAGTTGTTATACATGTTGATCCCGACCGAGATGTTGGTCTGGGACGAAAGAGTAAACTGATTCGTCCATGAGGACTTGGTTCCGCTTCCGATTTCCACCGTCTTGGCAGAATATGTGGTCGAAGCAAGCGCATGGGCAGACATCGCCAGAACAAACATCACCGAAAGAAGCAGAATTCTTCTCCACAGCCTTTTCATAATATATTACCTTCCTTCCATCATCTATCCTGAATGCACATCGGTGCCTTTCCACCTAAACTATACCGCATCAGGCCCGTTCTGTCACGTTCGATTCAATGTCAAATCCTTGCAGTTTTCTTAAATTATGATGAGAAATTGTTAACTTTTACGCGGAATCCCGTATCTCCCCGTTTTTCACTTGTGATATAATGAATACAGCGCCAAAAGCCTGGCCTCAAGGCAGGCTTTCGGTGGAGGGACAGGGTGCCGGCGCTGCAATTACATAATGATACAAGGAGCAAAACCCCGAAACCGGGTTCAGCCAGGGAGATGACTGCTTATGATTACCAATGATAAAGGCCTTGTCGAACTGAAGCATCATGTCATCCGGGAAGTCTGCCGCATGGCCTGGGACGATCTTCTCACACACGAGGAGCGCGAGCGCGTCGTCTATCAGATGAGCCCGGGCCCGAAACCGACCTACCGGTGCTGTATCTATAAGGAACGCGAGATCATACGCGGAAGAATGCGGCTCGCGATGGGGATGAACCCGGATCTCAACAAGCCGACCAAAAATGTCGTCGCCGTGATTCCGGCAGCCTGTGACGACTGCCCGATCCAGGATCACATGGTAACGGACAGCTGTCGTTTCTGCCTCGGAAAAGCATGCCTGAACGCCTGCCGCTTCGACGCCATCTCTCCCGGCGATACCAAGATGAAGATCGACCCGAACAAGTGCAAATCGTGCGGACAGTGCGCCAGGGCCTGTCCTTTCAGCGCCATTATACACAGCAAGAGGCCATGCCAGAGATCCTGTCCTGCAGGCGCCATCTCCTATGACGAAAATGGCCTGTGCGTAATCAATGAGGATAAATGCATCCACTGCGGCCACTGTATCCACGCATGCCCCTTTGGCGCGATCGGTTCCAAGATCTATGTGGTCGATATCATCCATGCAATCAGGGAAGGCCGGCGTGTGATCGCCATGTGCGCACCCGCTACGGAAGGCCAGTTCGGAGAAGAGATCGGCATGGCATCCATCAGGCAGGCGCTTAAGAAGGTCGGTTTTGCAGATATGGTCGAGGTGGGGCTCGGCGGAGACATGACCGCCGCCTGGGAGGCAAAGGAATGGATCGAAGCAAGGAAAAAAGGCCGGAAGATGACAACCTCCTGCTGCCCCGCGTTCATCTCGATGATGCATCATCATTTTCCCCGGCAGTACGAAGAGAATAAATCGTCTACCGTTTCTCCGATGGTTGCCGTCTCCCGGTACCTGAAATCTCTGGATCCGGACTGTGTAACCGTGTTTATCGGGCCATGCATCGCCAAGAAAGGGGAAACCCTGAACGAAAACATCAAAGACAACGCGGACTACGCCATGACCTACGGCGAGATGGTCGCGCTTCTCGATTCGAAACAGATCGAGATCACGCCCGTCCCGGAAGATTATCAGGAGGCATCTCTGTACGGAAAGAATTTTGCTTCCTCCGGCGGTGTCGCTGACGCGGTGCTCGAAGCGATGCGGGAAATGGGGGAAGACACATCGGGTCTCTCATTGCTTCGATGCGCGGGAGGAGATGAATGCAGAAAGGCGCTCCTTCTCCTGAAAAGCGGGCATCTGAAGGAAGACTTCATCGAAGGAATGATCTGCCCCGGCGGATGCGTCGGCGGACCATCCAGGCATCAGTCAGAGCCGTTGGTAGAAAAAGCGCGCGGCAGCCTTCTGAAGGCTGCCGACCAGCGCAGAATACTGGAGAACCTGAAAAATTATCCTATGGACCGGTTCTCGATGTTCCGGGACGGGCATCTGGAATGATTCAATGTCCGCCCCCATGAAGGTTCTGCAGATCCCTGGCAATTGATACCCCCGGGCTGTGATAAGGAATCAGCGTGGCCTGAAGCGCATGGTAGAGATCCGGCTTCCCCGGCCACACGGTTTCCAGAAGCTGATTGTTCCGGTCCAGCTGGTGGAACCAGGAGCCGTTTTCCCTGTCCAGAACCTTTTCATCCAGATACTTCAGAAACATCGCGTAATCATCGGAGTATCTCGAAGCTCCCGTGACACGATACAGAACGGCGGATGTATTAATCGCCTCCGCCAGCGTCCAGTGCATGCGGTCGTGTACAACCGGTTTTCCGTCCCAGTCTGTCGTATACACCAGGCCGGGTGCCCCGTCAGCGTTCCATCCATCGTCCACCGCCCGTTCATACAGCTTCCGTGCAGCTTCGATGTATCTCCTCTTCTCTTCCCCGTCCTCCGGGAAGGAAGACTCAGCCCACTGCGTGATCAGCCTTGACCATTCGATTCCATGGCCGGGGGTTGCTCCATAAGGCTTAAACGGATCATCCGGCCTGTCCTTGTTGCAGGCAAGGTCAGGTTTCCACTCTCTGGTATAGTGTTCCGGGATTCTCCATGCATTTTTTCCGGCCCACCCGATCACGCGGTCTATGATACGTCCGGCGCGTTTCCGGTATTTCTCTTCTTCCAGGACATCTGCCGCGGCAAGAAGCGCTTCCACGGAGTGCATGTTGGCGTTCAGCCCGCGGTAATCATCCAGGACGGAAAACGCGGTATCCCAGGTATCCGCAGCCATTCCTTCCTCTTCATTCCAGAAGAACCGGTCATACACCTCCAGGGCCTTCTCCAGCAGCCGCTCAGCTCCTTTCCTCCCCGCAAGGCAGGCGGAAGATGCGGCCAGAATGACAAACGCGTGCGCATAGCATACCTTCCCGCTCTGCGGGTTCCCTGCCGGATCAATCCCCGGGTACCATCCGTCATTTTTATCATCATGCAGTTCTCCGCTCAGACCTTTCAGGCCGGCGTCGATCAGCGCATCGCTCCCTTCATGCCCCAGAAAATGCCCCAGTGTGTACACGTGAACCATTCTGGATGTGACATAGGTCTCACGTACATGCTCCTTCCAGGGACTCCCGTCGGAGCGCAGATAGTAGGAAGAGCCGCCCGGAGAGGGGAACCCATGCCCAAAGCGCAGAAGATCCTCCGTCATCGATCTCAGGAACGCCCTGTTCTCATCTGTATCCAGCCTGTATTTCATCTGATTCTCACTCATGATTCCATCCTCCTGTTCTTTTGAGTCCCTTTTCCCGCCGCCGTTCACGGCCCCGCCCCGCAGGCCGGCAGCTGCCTCTGCAATCGTGCAGGTGCATGTCCCATTCCTCTTCTTTTCCTGTCCGCCAAAAGCCTGCCTTTGCGCCGCACTGCGATCCGCCGGAGGCTCCTGACAGAATCCGTGTTTCCTTAGTCTATCATATTTTCTTCCTCTGTTGCCATGGAAATGATGCCCTGTTTTCTTTGGCCCGCCCTCGAAATGGATCGTATGAACAGACAGACCGGAGAATAATCAGCCGGTGAAGCAGATGAATCCAGCGATACAAAATGATCCGTTCTGTTGAAAAAAGGAGAACCTTCCATGGCAGATACAATTAAGAACAAACAGATTATGAACGCACAGGAGCTCCATAACACGAACGGCGGAATCAGCGAAAAGGGTTATTATATGTCTGTTGGAAACTGCAACGGAGCCTGTCTCGCGCTGAGACCGTCTCCTCAATGGGATCAGTATCACGAGCTTGCGCGTCTGTATTCCGGCTATCAGGTATTTACTTATGGCGAAACAGTCTCCGGAACCGGCCTGCAGGGGATTCCCTGCTCCTACACCTATGTCTGTTACAATGGCGTCTGGGGATGGGCAGAAAGTGGCTTCCTGAATTAGGGTTTCTGAAGAGATCAAAACAAAGCGGTGCGTCATCAAATGACGCACCGCTTTCTTCTGATCCGGATCAATTCTCCTGATTACAGTCGAATCCGTTCTTTTATTACAGTCCCATCTGTGCCGCAACCTCAGCCGCGAAGTCTTCCTGCTTCTTCTCAAGGCCTTCTCCGGTCTCGAAGCGGATGAATCCGTTGATCCTGATGTTCGCATTCTCAGCCTTCGCAACCTCCTGCACATACTGGGCAACAGACTGCTTTCCATCCTCGGCCTTGACATAGATCTGATCCATCAGGCAGATGTCCTTGAGTTCCTTCTTCAGTCTTCCCTGAACCGCGCCGGCGATTACCTTCTCCGGCTTTCCTGCCATCTTCGGATCCTCGGCGATCTGTTTGGACAGGATCTCGATCTCTTTATCCTTGAAGTCCTGCGGTACCTCAGACTCATCGACATACTTCGGATTCAGGGCAGCAACCTGCATCGCGATGTTCTTGCCCATCTCACGGATCGCGTCGTTAACGACATCCGTTTTGATGTCGATCAGTGTAACGATCTTTCCGCCCATATGAGTGTAGGCTACAATCAGGCCTTCTTCTTCGATCATCTGCTGGAAACGGCGGATCTTCAGGTTCTCTCCGATCACGGAGATCTGAGCGGCGTTTGCGTCGGCAACCGTCTTGGACGGATCCGCTTTTGACGGCTCGGCAAGAAACGCTTCAAGAGTAGCGGCGGCAGTCTCAAGAGCCTGCGCTGCCACTTCGCTGACATAAGCCTGGAACTTCTCATTCTTGGCAACGAAATCGGTCTCGGAATTGACTTCTACGACAACCGCCTTCTTTCCATCCGGGGTAACCAGCGGGAAGGAGATTCCCTCTGCCGCGATACGGCCCGCCTTCTTCTGCGCGGTCGCAAGGCCTTTTTCTCTCAGCCAGTCGATTGCCTTCTCAATGTCGCCTTCCACCGCAGTCAGGGCCTTCTTGCAGTCCATCATGCCGGATCCGGTCATCTCTCTCAGTTCCTTAACCAGTGAAGCTGTGATAGCCATATTCTTCTCCTTATTCTTATGCGGTTCTTATGCGTCCGCGGGATTACTCAGCGGGAGTCTCCTGCGCCTCGCCTGCGTAGTCAATACCTTCTCCTGTGAAGACCTGATTCTCGATCGGGGCCGCACCCTCGGTGCCCTGCCTTGCCTCGATGACAGCATCAGCCATCTTGGAGACAATCAGTCTTACGGCACGAATCGCGTCGTCATTGCCCGGGATCACATAGTCCAGATCTTCCGGATCACAGTTGGTATCAGCGATACCGATCAGCGGAATGCCCAGCGCATGCGCTTCCTGCACACAGATGTGCTCCTTCTTCAGATCCACGATGAAAATCGCATCCGGAAGCTTCTTCATCTCCTCGATGCCGCCGAGGTTCTTCTCCAGCTTTTCAAGTTCCTTTTCGAGCTTGATGACTTCCTTCTTCGGCAGTACCGTGAAGGTTCCGTCCGCCTGCATCTTCTTGATGTCCTTCAGTCTCTTGATGCGGCTCTGGATCGTCTTGAAGTTGGTCAGCATACCGCCGAGCCATCTTTCATTGACATAGTACATGCCGCAGCGCTCCGCTTCCTGACGGATGGAATCCTGTGCCTGCTTCTTGGTGCCGACAAACAGGATGGAGCCGCCGTTCGCAGCGATGTCACCGATTACGTTGTACGCGTCATCGATCATCCCGACCGTCTTCTGCAGGTCGATGATATAGATTCCGTTGCGCTCCGTGTAGATATACGGAGCCATCTTCGGGTTCCATCTCCTGGTCTGATGTCCGAAGTGGACACCTGCTTCCAGCAGCTGTTTCATGGAAAGTACACTCATCTCAGTTCTCCTTCTGGTTTTGTACTTCCGCATGCTTCCTCTCCGCGGGAGCCTTCCGGCACCGCCCGCAGTATCCGCATGCGTGTTTATTCAGCAACTTTCACAGTATATCACGCACTTCTGTGTGTTTCAAGCATGGATTATTCTTCCTCTTACTCTCTTCGCAGTGCTTCGATCGGATCCAGGTTGGAAGCCTGCACAGAGGGAAGCAGCCCGAATACAATTCCGATCGCCATCGAGAAAAGCACGGCGATCAGGGCCGCCGGCCAGTTGATGCCTACAAGGATCCCCGTAAACCGGTGGATCAGCTGGCTCATGGCGATTCCCGCCGCCACGCCGAGCGTTCCCCCAAGGCTGGTGAGAACCGCCGCCTCTGTAAGGAACTGCCACAGGATCGCTCCTTTTCTGGCGCCAATCGCCTTTTTCAGGCCGATCTCATTGGTACGCTCTGTCACGGATACCAGCATGATATTCATGACACCGATACCGCCGACCAGAAGAGAGATCCCCGCGATCCAGACCAGCTGCAGGTTGGACGCGTTCGCCAGCTCCTGCTGCTGCTTGACGATGCCGAGAAGATCCTCGGCACTGTAGGTAACCGTGGAGGTTTTGTTTGTAATCCCTTCATTGAGAATATTGGCCGTTCGCTGGCCGGCTTTCGTCATCTCGTCCGTGCTGGTGGCTTTGATCACTACGTTCTCCGGCTCATCGTACTGAAATACGATCGGCCAGGTCGACTTCGGCATGAAAAAGATGCCGTTCGACCCGTCACTGTTGGTATAGTAGTCATCAAGATCATTGATCTTCGGCTCATAGGTCGAGGTCTTGTAGACGACCCCCACAACCGTGAAGGGCTGCGAGTTGATCTCCACCGTACGTCCCAGCGGGCTGGCGCCCTGGAAAAGATTCTCCGACGCCTTCTGATCCACGACGATCACACGATGAAAGTCTTCATAGTCTTCCGGAAGGAATTCCCGGCCTGTCTTGATCGAA
The DNA here is from genome assembly GCA_905236545.1 of uncultured Lachnospiraceae bacterium. Taxonomy (GTDB): domain Bacteria; phylum Bacillota; class Clostridia; order Lachnospirales; family Lachnospiraceae; genus Porcincola. The sequence goes on along the minus strand of CAJOQO010000137.1, from coordinate 2,513 downwards.
TATCCCAGCGTATCAAAGTAGTCCGTATCGATGCCATAAATATTGAATTCACTCAGGGACTTATCCCGGTAGTAAACGCCGTCCGAAACAAACCGGGTCGTGTAGCTGGTCATCTTCTCGACGTTATCCAGCGCAAGGATCCTCTGCCTCGTATCATCCGAGATCACAGGAATACCTGTCGGGATCGAGGACGAATCATAGATCTGATAGATCTCACCGCCCTGGCTCAGATTGACGTTGACCGTATTGTTTCCTGATCCGACCAGCTGATCTCTCAGGGCATTGTTCGTACCCTGTATCGTGGAAACGATCGCGATGATCGAAGCGATTCCGATAATGATTCCCAGCATCGTCAGAAAAGAACGCATCTTATGTGACCAGATTCCCTGAAATGCCAGACGTATGTTCTCAATCATATGCCACTGTGCCTCTCATCTTTGAGTTCATTTTTCAGAAAGGATCTGCGGAGCCTTAATACATGCCTCCGTCAACCGCAGAGAGGAAATCAACCTCCACCGTCTGCGCGCCTTCTTCCACTCCTTCCCCGTAGGGGAACGCAATATAATCATCCTGCCGGAGCCCGGACTTGATATTAATCACACCCCAGTTGTTTGCGCCCAGCTCCAGGTATCTCCTCTCAAGCAGCCCGTCCTTGCCTCGCACATAACAGTAGCTTCTTCCGTCTCCGTCCTTCCTGATATAATACTCATCCAGGCTCAGTCCTCCGCTGGAAAGAGAATCCGCGGATGCGGCGGAGGACGATCCGGAAAGCGAGAGATCCACATAGGAATCCACTTCCAGCCCTTCCGCGTCCTGGATATAAGCCAGGAAAGGATAATAGGAAGAGTTTGTATTCTCATCCCCGTATCCGTAGTAGGAGTTCGTGGAAGTTTCGGGATAGTCTGAAATCTCTACGATCTCCGCGGTGAATGAGCTTCCTGTCTCATAGGAGGTTCCGGTAATCGTATCTCCGACTTTCACCGTACCCAGGGAAAGCTCATTGATCGTACCCTTCACATACAGGCCTTCCTTTCCCGTGATCGTGATAAAGGAATTGCCGGTGGCGTGATCCTTGGTTCCTGCATTCTTTACGATGCCGTCCATCGTCGCGTAGACGATCTTTCCATCCAGAACCTTTTTGTATTCCTGGATGCCCAGCTCCGCCTCCCTGATCTGAAGCTCGGTTTCCTTGATGTTCTTTTCCTGATCCCGAATCGCCTCAGCGAGCTCTTCCGCGGTGTATTCAGGGCCATCGTAATCATCGTAATCGTCGTCGTAATTGTCCCACATCTCGCCTTCCGTGGACACGGTCGCCGGAATATCCGGAGGATCCTCCATTACATGCTCGGTATTCAACGACTGCACCTGATTGCTCAGGAAGGTTCCCAGAGACTCGCCGGAGAAGAATCCATCGTTCAGAATGGCAAACTGGCTGGAGAATTCCCTTGCTCCTGTCGCAGGATTGTAAACCCAGACGCTTTCCGGCAGGCTGGCATATTCGTTCACAGCCGCTCTCAGAGCAGCTTCATTTGCCTTCGCCCATTCCAGATCAAGGCCGGATGAGTTCGATTTATCCGCGTTCAGGCTCATCATCGTGTAGATGAAATGATAAACGCACAGTCTGTCATAAGCAGCCTGCAGTACGGATGCCGTCGCGTCCCCGACCCTGCTTCTGACTTCCTGGCTCACCGTATAGTTTGTTACGGTAACCGTCTCGCCGAAAAGGTCATTCTTATCATATTCATGCGATTCGCCGAAGGATTTCCGGAACGTCTCCAGCCCGGCGTTGATCGCGTTGATCTGCGAGGGAATGGCATCCCATCCCCCCTCCACGGCAAGGCTGACCGCGTTGACTTCCGACAGGAAGGTGTTCACCATGGAGATGATATCCGTAACCTCCTCCGTCCCATCATCCACGTAAACCTCACCGAGGAAGTTTGTCTCCAGTTCCTCTTCGTTTTCTCCTTCGGAAACATACGGAGCGCCCGGTTCCTCAACATACTCCTCCTCCCAGACGTCTTCCTGCGCGGGAATCCCGTCCCCTGCCGCTTCCGACTCAGCCGGGATACCGGCCGAAGGATCCTGGACCGGCGGCGCGTCCGTCTGCGGGACACTTGTCTGCGGCGTTTCTGTCGGTGGAGTTTCCGTCTGCGGGGCACCCGTCTGCGGCGTTTCCGTCAGCGGAGTTTCCGTCTGCGGCGTTTCCGTCAGTGGAGCTTCCGACGGTGGAGCTTCCGTCTGAAAGATTCCCGACGGATCGTCGCCAACCGGCTGTCCGCCTTCAGCCGTCTCGGGGTTCGTCTGCTCCACTCCCGGCACAGCTTCGTTGTCCTCTACAATTTCATCTTCAATTGCTGCCATCAGCGGGGCGGTCTCTCCGATCAGGGCAGGCTTATCTTCCGGAACACTGGAGGCGTCTTCGTTGAGGATCCCGTCCTGTATCCCGGAAGCTCCCTCGTTAAAGATCCCGTCCTGGATCCCGGAGGCTCCCTCGTTAAAGATTCCGTCCTGGA
>CAJOQO010000136.1 GCA_905236545.1 uncultured Lachnospiraceae bacterium | reverse complement strand
GCTCAGCCGGAGTAGGCTACAGGTTTGCGATGGGGAAGGCATCCGCAGGCCGGGGCATCCGAAACAGGTCACACCCCGACTACCTTTTCTGACAGACACAGGGGGTTTCCCTGCAGCTCTTTACAGGATCCGCGGCAGGACGACATGCCGGATCAGTCCGAGCACGAGAAGGTGTCCCGGATAGAATCCATAGAAGAAATAGCGAAGACGAAGCCCGCGCTTTCCGTTGTAGAGAAAGCACAGGACAAAGGACAGGGGAGCGTACTGCTCCCAGGAGATTGCTGCCGCGCCGGCGATGCTTTGATAGAGCCTGTAGTCATGAAACAGGTACAGCATGACGACAAGGAACACGCCCTTGTAATTGTAGTCGGTCATCATCGCCTTGGCGAGCGTCATGGCCATATAGACCGCGAAGAGCTGGATCCATGGCATGCCCCGAAGCTGATCGAGCAGATACAGGCACAGCAGGGAGAGCAGGAGCGTAAAGTAGACGTTCTGCTTGTTCCAGAACGGAACACTGGCTTTCAGCGCATAGTCAAACGGAAACTCCGAGATCAGAGCGAACAGCAGCATACGGCTGCAGTAACGTTTGACGTCTCTCGTGTGAAAGAAACCCTCCACGAGGAGAAAGCAGAAGATCGGGAAGGCCAGGCGCCCGATCCCGCGCATCCAGGTATAGAGGGTGCGGAGGTTGTTCCACATCTCCAGGTTGGTGTAACGGAGATTGCTGTCGAATATGATCGTGTCTACAATCGCCGCGCCGGTATGGTCGATCAGCATCGTGATGCAGGCGATCAGCTTCAGCGTGCTGCCTGACAGGCCATACCGGGAATGGGTAAACCCATACTGTGTGGATACCCCTGTCTGCGCTTCCGGGCAGGCACCGGTTTCAGCTATTCTGTTCGTACTCTTTTCATTCATGCGGCAATCATACCACCATTGTTTTTCAGCAGTCAATAAAGGGGATATGATGCGATTGTGACAATTATTCTTTCTTTTTTCACATAGCGGGCGGATATGCCTTTGGATATGATGTTGGCAGCAAGGAAGGAACGGTCCGGCCCTGCGAAATGAAGGGAGAATGGTCCGGCCCTGCGAAATGAAGGGAGAATGGTCCGGCCCTGTGAAACGAAGGAAGAACCGTTCAGCCCTGGAAATAATGAGAGCTTCAGAGAGGAACCCCGGAGGATACGGAGATGGCGATTAAGATCAATCAGGAAAGACTGATATTTACCCTGCATACGAAGAGAACGACCTACCAGATGCATGTTGACCGTTACGGTTATCTGCTTCACCAGTACTATGGACGCAGGACAGGAGGGGATATGCATTATCTCCTGACATTCCAGGACCGTGGGTTCTCAGGCAATCCTTATGAGGCGGAGTCTGACCGGACTTATTCGATGGACTTCCTTCCGCAGGAGTATCCGTACCTTGGAAACGGGGATTACCGCAGGGTGCTGCTGAAGGTTGCGGATGAGGCCGGAACGATCGACTGTGATCTGCGCTACGACTCCTGGCGCCTGGAGGAGGGCCTGTACAGAATCCCGGGGCTTCCCGCCGTCTACGCGGACGGGACGAACAAGGATACCGGGGCCGATGCGCAGACGCTGGTGATCACGCTGAGGGATGATGTCCTGAAGCTGAAGGTCGAGCTGTACTACGGCGTCCTTCCGAAGCTGGATATCATCACAAGGGCAGTGCGGATCGAAAACTGCGGCAAAAGCGCATTTACCCTGGAAAAGGCGCAGAGCGCATGTCTTGATTTCGTGACGGGAGACTATGACGCGATCACCTTTTACGGCCGTCATGCGATGGAGCGCAATGCACAGCGCCAGAGGGTAGGCCACGGAACCATGACCATAGGGTCGACCAGGGGGACCTCGAGCCATCAGTACAACCCGATGATGCTGCTCGTGGATCATATGGCGACGGAGGATTACGGACACTGCTACAGCATGAGCTTTGTTTACTCCGGCGGCTTCAAGGGTGAGATCGAGAAAGATCAATATAACAATATCCGCATGCAGCTGGGCCTTCCGGATGAGCTGCTGGCCTATCCCCTCGGCGCGGGCGATGTCTTCTGGACGCCGCAGGTTGTGATGAGCTATTCCTCCAAGGGAATGGCGCGCCTGTCCCAGAACATTCACCTCTGCGCGAGAAGGCATATTGCCAGAGGGAAATGGCGCGACAGGATCCGGCCTGTGCTCCTGAACAGCTGGGAGGCCTGCTATTTCAATTTCAACAGGGAAAAAATGCTTGAGCTTGCGCAGGGCGCGAAGGATCTGGGCGTCGAGATGGTGGTCATGGACGATGGATGGTTCGGCGCGCGCAATGATGATTACAGAGGACTGGGCGACTGGTACGTCAATGAGAAGAAGCTTGGCGGCTCCCTGGGGGATCTGGTCAATGAGATCAACCGGATGGGGCTGAAGTTCGGTATCTGGGTTGAGCCTGAGATGGTCAATGAGGACAGCGACCTCTACCGCGCGCATCCGGACTGGGCGATGACGATCCCCGGCCGCCATCCGGTCCTCGGCAGGAACCAGCTGATCCTGGACTTCTCCAGAAAGGAAGTCGTCGACGCGATCTACGACGCGATCAGCAAGGTGCTGGACAGTGCGAACATCGAGTATGTGAAGTGGGATTTCAACCGTTCGATCTTCAATGTTTATTCCAACAGCGGTCTGTCCCAGGGACAGGTGCTTTATAATTATGTGCTTGGCCTGTACGATTTTCTGGAACGGCTGAATACGAACTATCCGGATCTTCTGATCGAAGGATGCTCGGGCGGCGGCGGCCGTTTTGATCTGGGAATGATCTACTATACGCCTCAGATCTGGTGCTCTGACAACACGGACGCGGTCGACCGGGTGAGAATCCAGTACGGGACCAGCTTCGGCTATCCCATTTCTTCGATCGGCGCCCATGTGTCCGCGGTGCCCAATGAGCAGACGGGCAGGACGGTTTCCCTTAAGACGCGGGGCATCGTCGCGATGGACGGGACGTTTGGCTATGAGCTGGATCCGAAGAAGCTTTCCGATGAGGAAAAGGAGGAGATCCGTGCGCAGATCAGGGATTACCGCAGGTTCGCCAGACTGATCAGCCATGGCCGCTATTACCGCCTGAGCAATCCTCTTGAGGATCCGATCGCGGCGTGGGAAATGTTCGCCGAGGACGCAAGTGAAGCGCTGATCTCGGTCGTCTGCCTTGAGATTCACGGAAACATGACCGTAAACTATGTTCGCCTGAGAGGTCTGAAAAAGGATTGCTTCTATAAGGATGAGGAGACAGGGGCGGTTTATCCGGCCAATGCGCTGATGCAGATCGGCCTTCCCGTTCCGGTAGAGATGGGAGAGTACAGAAGCTACCGGTGGCACCTTGTGAAGGTGGATTGAGCATTTCTTCAAAAGGGTTTCAGATTACATCCTGACCACTTTACAACAGACACAGGACTCAGGAGCGGCAGACTTTTGGTGGTCGGAGCGCAAATTGTGGTATCTATTCAGCACCCCCATTGCTCAGAACGCTTCGTGTTCTTCGCTGTGGGCGGACAGAGCGGTTTCACCGCTTGTCCGCCCCCTGAAACCGCTCAGATCCGTCAGATAAGCAAGCTTATCTGACGGGATCTTGAGCAATTCCGGGGGGGTGCTGAATGATTACAAAATGTGAAGCTTTTTTGAATTCAGAGGAACCGCATTCCATAAGGACAGGAACCGTGCTAAACTGTATTTATGTATATTTTGCAGGACTGAATCTCATCAGGCTTTCCCATTGAGAGCAGTCTGCGCTGCATGCCCTGCCGGGCTCCGGCAGACTTGATTTCTAACAATGAGAAGGAGGAAGAAACAGATGGCATTTTTCGATGATCTTGGTGGTTCTCTCGGAAGATTTGGCAAGACAGTTGCAGGTCGCGCAAAAAATGCTGCAGAGACCGGTAATCTGAAGATTCAGATCTCGAGCGCCCAGAAGGAAGTCACGAAGGCGTATGCCGCACTGGGCAGAAAGTTTGCGGAACTGCACCCGGAGCTGGATGAGGATGACAGCCTGAAGCCTCTTCTGGATGCGACAAAGGCGGCGGTTGAGAGGGTGGCTTCTCTTGAGAAGGAGGTCGAAAATTCCCGCAATACGATGAAAGAAGCGGAAGCTTTGCTGGCGCAGGAAGCAGCCGAGGCGAAGCGCCGTGCGGAGCAGGAAAGGATCAAAGCGGAAGAGGAAAGAATCATAGCGGAGCAGGAGAGGCTGAAAGCGAAAGCAGAGCAGGAGAGACTGAAAGCGGAAGCGGAGCAGGAGAGGCTCAAAGCGGAAGCAGAGCAGGAGAGTCTGAAAGCGGAAGCGGAGCAGG
>CAJOQO010000135.1 GCA_905236545.1 uncultured Lachnospiraceae bacterium | reverse complement strand
GCTTCATCCCGATCTCCCGGTCTTCAAATTTTGGCCACAGAATCCCCGGCGTATCCAGAAGCTCGACATTTTTGTTCAGCCGGATCCACTGCTTCCCTTTCGTCACCCCGGGCTTATCACCTGTTTTCGCCGCCGCCCTTCCCGCGAAAGAATTGATGAAGGTTGACTTTCCGACATTGGGGATACCCGCGATCATCGCGCGTACCGGCCGGTTAACGATCCCCCTTCTTCTGTTCCGCTCGAGCTTTTCCTCGCACGCTTTATCGATCAGCGGCTTCAGCTGTCTGACGCCGGATCCCTTCCGGGAGTCGATATCCGTCGTGAGCATTCCCTTCTCTTCGAAAAATGCACGCCATTGCTTTGTCCTTTCCGGGTCAGCCAGATCCGCTTTGTTCAGCACGATGATACGGCTCTTCCCTTTCGCAAGCGTATCGATATCCGGATTGCGCCCGGACTGGGGGGCACGCGCATCCGTCAGCTCGATCAGAAGATCGATCAGCGCGATATTCTCCTGCATCATTCTCCGGGCCTTTGTCATGTGTCCCGGATACCACTGATAATCCATTACATGAAACCTCTATGCTCGGCAGGGCTTAATACAAACCAGACTTTTCCTTCCATCATATCGCTCGTTACAAGCCCGATCTCGGGATTGCGGGAATCCTCCGAATTGTTGCGGTTGTCCCCCAGCACAAAATACTCTCCCTCCTGGAGCCTGATCGGATTCTCTGCGAGTCCTGCCCTGGTAATCGCGGGATAGTCCTTTTCCTCCAGATAAACCTGGTCATTGATATAGATCAGCCCGTCTTTAATCTGTATCTTCTGCCCGGGAACCGCGATCACCCGCTTGATGTCCGGCCTGGCATTTGAGCTTCCGTTTGGCCGGTAGGAAACGATATCTCCTGTCTTTGGCGTTCCGACCTGATAGGCGAGGATATTCACGAGACATACATCGCCTCCCGCCAGGGTGGGATCCATCGCCTGTCCGATATTGATCCTCTGCTGGCCGAAGGTGTAAACGGAAACAAATCCGAACAGAGACGCAATCACGATCAGAAAGATCCATCCAAACAGAATCCTCGGCAGTGATTTCTGCTTCTTTCTTCTCCGTTTCTCCTCTTCCTTCCGTTCGAGCGCCTCGATCCGTGCTCTTTCCCTGGGTGTATGGGACCTCCAGTCTTCATTCGTGAAATCGATCGGTTTGTCATTCACATATCTCATGAAAGCTTCTCCAAAGATAATAAAAGCTGTCGCACCATCCGATGCGGCAGCCTCCATACATACCTTTAACGTACCCGTTCTTTGACCTTCGCCCTCTTGCCGACACGGCCTCTGAGGTAAGTCAGCTTCGCGCGCCTTACCTTGCCGAGTCTGACGACTTCCACCTTCTCAACGGACGGAGAATGAAGCGGCCAGGTCTTCTCGACGCCGACACCATTGGAGTTTTTGCGAACGGTGAACGTAGCGCGGTTGCTGCCGCCCTGCTTCTTCAGGACAACACCTTCAAATACCTGGATTCTCTCCTTCTCGCCTTCCTTGATCTTAGCATGAACCCTGACGGTATCACCGACACGGAACTGCGGGACTTCGGCCTTCAGCTGCTCTTCTTCGATCTGTTTAATGATCTCGTTCATGATTGATTTCCTCCTGTTTTACGGATGTTCTTAATGCATACGATTCTGCAGCAGAGGACCATCTCGTTTTCGCACGAGGAAGAATATACCATGTTTTCCTGCGCATGGCAAGTAAAAAATGGCTATTTGGTTATTCAGCAAGCCTGACGCGTCACGTACAAAGACTCAGATCCGGCCGTGAATAGTAACTGGTTGTTCACACTTTAAACAATGTGCCCAGGAGGCTCCTTCCGAGCTGCGCGCCGAGATTGCCGCCCAGTGTTTTGCCGAAGGAGCCGCCGACGCTGGCTCCGATGCTGTTGCCGATCTGTCTCCCGACCGTACCGGAAACCGTCTTTGCGACCCGTCCGATCTCTGTCTTCTTCCTTCTTGCCTCACGCTCTGCCTCTTTTTGGGCGGCTGCGGCTTCCCGGTCGGCAATCTTCTGCGCCGCGGCCTGCGCTTTTGCGTCCGCCGCGTCCTGCGCTGCCTTCTGCGCCGCGGCTTCCTTCTCCAGCCCCATTCTCTGCAGGAATTCATAAGCGCTGTCCCGGTCGACCGAGACTGCGTAGCGGGAATACAGAAGGCTTCCCCTGATCATGGAGTCGCGCAGCGAGTCATCCGCCGTCCCGTTGAAGGACTGGGGGGGAAGGATAAGGCAGCGCTCCACCATCGATGGAACTCCATCCGGATCCAGTGTAGAGAGAATCGCTTCACCTGTCGCGAGATTCTGAATCGCCTCAGCCGTGTTGAATGCCGGATTCGCACGGTAGGTGTCGGCGGCAGCCTTCACCTGACGAAGCTCATTCGGTGAGTAGGCCCGCAGGGCATGCTGAATCTTGTTTCCAAGCTGACTCATGATTCCATCCGGAATATCGCCGGGATTCTGTGTGACAAAGAAGATTCCGACTCCTTTGGAACGGATCAGCTTTACTGTCTGCTCGATCCGAACAAGCAGATCCTTTGAAGCGTGATCAAAAAGCATATGTGCTTCATCGAAGAAGAATACCATCTTCGGCCTGTCGCAGTCGCCGACCTCCGGGAGCATCTCATAGAGCTCTGACAGCATCCACAGCAGGAAGGTTGAGTACATGTCCGGATTCAGGATCAGCCTGCGGCAGTCCAGGAGGCTGATCACGCCTTTTCCGTTTTCAGTCTGAAGCATGTCGGTTATATTCAGGGCCGGTTCGCCGAAAAACTGATCCGCTCCCTGGGATTCCAGGGATACGATGGCGCGTGTGATCGCTGCGATGGAAGCGGGGGCGATATTGCCGTACTGGGCGGCAAATTCTTTGGAATGTTCATCTGCGTAGTTCAGCATCGCTTTCAGATCTTTCGTATCGATCAGAAGCATCTGCTGATCGTCCGCGATTTTGAATACTACGCTCAGGATGTCCGTCTGCAGTTCATTGATCCCGAGTACGCGCGACAGCAGAAGCGGTCCCATCTCGGAGACTGTCGTTCTCAGGGGCATCCCTTTTTCTCCATAGACGTCCCAGAAGCAGACGGGATATTTGCTGTATGTATACCCGTCTGCAGCCAGGTTCATGGCGTTTACGCGTTCTGTCACGTGCGGTTCATCCACGCCCATCTGTGCCAGGGAGCCGAGATCGCCCTTGATATCTGCAAGAAAGACCGGTACGCCCGCATCCGAGAAGGATTCCGCGAGTACCTTCAGGCTGACTGTCTTTCCGGTTCCGGTCGCGCCCGCGATCATTCCATGGCGGTTTGCCATTGCCGGATTCAGAAACAGTTCTTTTTCTCCGTTCTTTCCGATCAGTATTTTTCCTTCTTTCAGCATTCTCTGTTTTCTCCTCCCGTTTTGCTTTTGCCTGTGGCTGAGGGGTTCTGCCTTCTGTATTTATCTTATCATATTCGTTTGCTTATTTGCACTTTATTTGATGGTTCCTTTGCTGTATCAGAGCCCCTGTGTCTGTGGGGAAGGGACCGTGAAT
>CAJOQO010000134.1 GCA_905236545.1 uncultured Lachnospiraceae bacterium | reverse complement strand
GTGCTTTCCCGTAATCGTTTTTGCAGGATCAGTCACGGCGGCCGGCAGGAAGCCTGACGATGAAACATGCAGCCGGCAGGAAGCACAGGGTGAACTCATGAAAAAAAAGAAAAGAAAGATGTCAATCCTTGCGCAGGTTGCGATTCTTTTTCTGTTTGCGGGCTTCGTATCTTTTGTGAGTATCTATCATTATACTTACAGGAATACGCTGGACCGGGCGGTTGAGCAGGCAGATGAGGTCGCCGGAGCAGTGGCGGATGCCGTTCTGGCAGCGTTCGATTCCCGGGAGGATCTGGAGCGGCTGTATACAGATGAGGCGTTCCGGGAGAAGGTTTATCAGGCGTTCCGTTTTGTCTGCCGCAAAACAGATATCCGGTATCTGTACCTGTACACGGTTGATGAAAAAAACTACAGGCATTACATTATCTGTGCGGCGAACAGCGACGAGGATGACAGACGGATGCAGGAGGAATACGGTTTTGGATCGGTCCGTAAGCTCCCGCTGTTTCAGGCAGAGGTGAACGTTCTGAACGGAACGGCGGAGGAAGACTGTGAGCTGATCGATAATGATTACGGATATGTGTGCATGCATACCGCTCCCCTGTGTGACAGGGATGGTACGATCCTGGCCCTGGTCGGCGCGGATTACAACATGGAGAACATTGAGCGTAATGCCAGGAACAGCCTGCTCAACTCGGCCCTGCTGGTGATAATGGCGTATTCCATCGCCTTTGCTGTCGCGCTGAATCTGATCTGGTGGTCTGTGCTTCGTCCGGTCCGGAAGCTCTCGGAGCGCATGCGGATCTTCGTGATGGACCGGAAGGAGATAAACGTCGCAGCAAGAAGGAAGACGCTGTATGAAAATGAAATAACGGAAATCGAAAATGCTTTTAGCAAGATGACAATGGATATCCGTCAATATGTCCATGATAATGAGATCCTGACGAGAAAAGAGGCCTATACCAACGCTCAGCTCGATGTGGCAAGAAATATCCAGAAGGGAATCGTTCCCGGGGAATACTCTGCCGGCGGGGATCATTTTGAGCTTTACGGATTTGCAAAAGCAGCCAGGGAAGTCGGGGGCGATTTCTACGATGTTTTTCCCCTTGAAGACGGAAAGGAATGCGTCGTGATCGGGGATATTTCCGGAAAGGGGATCTCCGCGGCCCTGTTCATGGCCATGGTGAAGACGACGATCCGGGAAAACCTGCTGTCGGGACGGGGGCTGGCGGAAACCCTTAACCGGGTCAACCGGGAGCTTTGGCTTTCCAATCCTGAAAAAATGTTTGCGACGGTATTTGCATTGACGCTGAATACGGAAAGCGGTGTCCTGACCTTTGCGAACGCCGGACATGAAAACCCTCTGATGCTGGGAAGGAACCCCTTTTTCCAGGAGGTCAGGAGCGGGATGCCGCTCGGCCTGTTTGAGAATGCGTTCATCACAGAGGAGAAGCTCGTCTTAAGGGACGGAGACGGTATTTTCCTGTATACGGACGGTGTGACAGAGGCCATTAATGCGGATCAGGAGCTGTATGAGAAGGACAGGCTGAGAGAAACGGCTCTTCGCCAGTACCGGGAGGAGATTCACTCTTACCAGCCGAAGATGCTGGCGGATGCCGTGGCTTCCTCGGCACTTGCCTTCACGGGGGAGCTGGAACAGTCTGATGATATCACCTGCCTTGCGCTGATCTATAAAGACAGCGAAGCCTGCTGCAGGCCCCTGTCTCCGGGATTCGAGTCCGTTACAGCGGTAACGGAGACGATCCTTCAGGATCTCGGCGACAGTGATCATACAAGAGACATCATTCTTGCCTGTGAAGAGATTTTTACCAATATTGTCAATTATTCGGGAGCCGATCAGATCCTCTTCCGCACAAAACGTTCCGGGGATGTTTATCTGGTCTCCTACATTGACAATGGGGCAGCCTTTAATCCCGTGGAGGCCAGATCGGAGAAAAAGAAATTCGAGGATCTGGCTTTCGGAGGGATGGGCATCATTATCGCGCGCACGAATTCCAGGGATATGATTTACAGCCGGATTGACGACAGAAATGTGCTGCTTATGGAGTTTGACGTTGTTTCATACAGATGAATACACCAGGGAAACGCTGCCAGAATCAGGTCTTTTCAGAAACGGGAAATGCAGGGATGCTGAACAGCTGTAAAGAGATCCGCCTGTACGGAGGGAATGGAGGAGACAAGTTATGAACATTACAAAAAGCATGAATGGAAATGAAGCGACCATCAAAGTGGAGGGCTGGCTGGACACACAGGCTGCCCCGGCGCTGCTTGCGGAGCTGGAACAGCTGGAGGATCATGTCGACAGCCTGATCCTGGATTTTTCCGGGCTCGAATATATGTCATCCACGGGCCTGCGTGCGCTTGTCATTGCATATGAAAAGGTTAAGGGGGCGCTTGTCGTAAAGGATGCATCCCCAAGAATCCGGAGCATTTTCAGGACAACAGGTCTTGACAGGACGATCAGGATCGAGTGAACAGCCTGGAGAATCAGGATCGAGAGAACAGCCTGGAGGAGCATAAAAGATGCACAGAGAGTTTCTCATGGGAAATGAAGCCATAGCCCTGGGTGCGCTTGCCGCGGGCGTAAACTTTGTGGCCGGCTATCCGGGAACCCCCTCTACCGAGGTGCTTGAGACGGTAGCCAGAAGAAATCCCGGAACTGTTTATGTGGAGTGGTCAGTCAACGAGAAAGCGGCGGTGGAAGCCGCTGCCGGCGCCGCATACGCCGGCGCCCGCGCGATGGTCACGATGAAGCAGGTAGGGCTCAACGTTGCCTGCGACCCGGTCATGAGCCTTGAATACATCGGGGTGAAAGGAGGCATGGTGATCATGGTCGCCGACGACCCGGGTCCGATCTCATCCCAGACGGAGCAGGATACGCGGTCCTTCGCTTCTTTTTCCAAGATTCCCCTCTTCGATCCCTCCTCTGTAAAGGAGGCTTACGAAATGATCCAGGAGGCCTTTGATTTCTCACAGGCATACCGGACGCCGGTGTTCTTTCGCGCCACAACCCGGATCGACCATGCCTATGAATCCATCGACGTAAAGGATCCCGGTGCGTATCTGGTTCACAGAGCGGAGGGCTTTGTGAAGGATTCCTCGAAATGGGTCATCTTCCCGGGGCTGTCTGTCCGCAATCATGCGCTGATCGAAGAAAGAAACGCGGCTCTCACCGACACCCTGTCAGGCTACCCGCGCAACAGGATCCTTCCGGGCTGCGGCGCAGCGGCAGAAGGGCAGGACGGTGCGGCGGCTGAATGTCCCTTTCCCCGCAAGGCCGTCGCGTCCCATGGCATCAGTTTCATGTATACGCTGGATGCCTTTCAGGGGAAAGCCCGGCCGGATATCCTGCGCATCGCGACGCCGTTTCCTTTCCCGGAAAAGCTTGCCGCCGACTTTCTCCTCGGCAAAGAGGAGGTACTGTGCATCGAGGAACTTGACCCCGTTATCGAGCGCGCCCTCATCTATGTTGCCGGCAAATATGGCCTGCACGTTCGCATCCGCGGCAAGCTGAGCGGGGACGTCGCTCCGTCCGGTGAGAATACGCCTGACTCGGTAGCCTCCGCCCTGGCCGCATTCCTGGAGGAAGAAACGCTGTCTGGCGAAGCGGCTGTCCCCGGCGAGGTGCCGCCGCTTCCGGTCCGGCCCCCGGTTCTGTGTGCGGGATGTCCGCACCGTGCTTCCTTTTACGCGGTGAAGCAGGCAATGAAGGGACAGAAAACCTTCTACGGCGGAGACATAGGCTGCTATACGCTGGGAAACGCTCAGCCTCTCGATATGTGCGACACCTGCCTTTGCATGGGGGCAGGCATCAATATCGCACAGGGAATCGGACGGGTAGAGCCGGACACGAAATGCTTCGCCTTTGTCGGCGATTCCACCTTTTTTGCTTCAGGCATCACAGGCGTTGTCAATGCTGTCTACAATCAGGCGGATGTTACGATCGTGATCCTTGACAATTCAACGACCGCTATGACCGGTCACCAGCCGCATCCCGGAACCGGACGGACGATGATGGGGCAGGTGCATGAGCCGGTGAAGATCGAACGCGTGCTCAATGCCATCGGCCTTACCTGCGTAAAAACGGTTGACCCGCTGGATCTGCCCCTCGCTGTGGAGACGGTGAAACGCGTCTCTTCGGAGAAGGGCGTGAAGGCAGTCATTTTCAAATCTCCCTGCGCAGCGATCACAAAACCCGATTCCCGCGCTGCTGTCGATCCGGACAAATGCATCGGCTGCAAGAGATGTATCCGCGAGCTTGGCTGCCCGGCCCTGACCTGGGATGGAAACAAGGCGGTGATCGACAGCGGGCAGTGCACGGGCTGTCTCCTGTGCGCGAAGGTCTGTCCGGCAGCGGCTATCTCCTGATCCTGTTTTTCACCGACTGATGCCGGGGGAAAAGGCAGGCAGGACAGAAGGATATCTGTATCACAGGAATCACAGAAAAGAGGAAGGCAGCGCTGCTGACATCCGATGAAGGATGGACGCGCTGCCGGCCGGAACCGGATAAGGGAGATCAGCATGAGCAGGAAGGATCCTATCAACATCATCATGTGCGGCGTCGGAGGACAGGGCACCATTCTGGCCTCAAGGCTGATCGCCGCGGCAGCAATGAAAGAAGGCCTGGAGGTCCACGCGGCTGAGACGATCGGTATGGCCCAGCGCGGGGGCAGTGTCTTCACGCACATACGGCTCGGCGAACAGGCACACGCCGCGCAGATTGGAAAAGGCAGGGCAGACCTCCTGATCGGATTCGAGCCGGCCGAGGCAGTCCGTATGCTTGGCTTTCTGAAAAAGGAGGGAAAGGCCATTGTATCGATGCAGCCCATTCGGCCGGTCAGCGCGATGCTCGGGATGAGTCCTTATCCGGAGGAGGAGATTCTGTCCTTCCTGAAGGAAAAGGTTTCCGGCCTTACCCTGGTCGACAGTGTCAGGGCAGCTAAGGATCTGGGTTCCTCCCGGTGTCTCAATGTCGTACTCCTTGGTGCGGCTCTTCGCAGCGGTGCTCTGGGTCTTGACGAGGAGCACATCCTTTGCGCTCTGCAGGAACGCCTGCCGGAAAAACTGCATGCGCTGAATGAAAGAGCGCTGCACTATATCTGATGGAGGAAACACAATGCATATCAATCCAACACAGCTGAAACAAGTTGACAGGCAGGTACGCCGTCTCATCTCCTGCGGCAATTTTTATGGAACAAAACTGAAAGAAGCAGGAGTTGATGGAGTCAGCAGCGAAGAAGACTTCCTTGCATTGCCTTTTTCGCATAAAGAAGACCTTCGCCTTGCCTACCCGCTTGGCCTGATGGCTGTTCCGGAGGAAGAGGTCGTCCGTATTCATTCTTCGTCGGGTACGACCGGCACGCCTGTCATCATTCCTTATACAGCGAAGGATGTAGACGACTGGGGTGAGATGTTCAAACGCTGCTATGAATTTGCCGGGATCACAAACAAAGACCGTATTCAGATCACCCCAGGCTATGGTCTGTGGACGGCAGGAATCGGCTTTCAGAACGGAGCTGAGAAGCTGGGCGCGATGGTCATACCGATGGGACCGGGCAATACGGAGAAGCAGCTGCAGTTTATGATGGACCTGAAAACGACGGTGCTCACAGCTACGTCCAGCTATGCGCTCCTTCTTGCCGAAGAGATTGAAAAACGCGGCATCCGCGACCGGATCTGTCTCAGGAAAGGTGTGATCGGATCGGAGCGATGGGGGGAAGCGGTGCGAATGCGGATCCGGAAGGAGCTTGGCATCGAGCTGTACGATATCTACGGCCTGACGGAGATCTATGGGCCTGGCATCGGCATCAACTGCAGGTATGACACAGGCATGCATATCTGGGATGATTATCTGTATCTTGAGATCATCGATCCTGAGACCGGGAAAAACGTACCCGATGGTGAGTTCGGCGAGATTGTCATCACGACCCTTGTCAAGGAAGGCGCGCCGTTGATCCGCTACCGGACACATGATCTGTCGAGGATCATCCCGGGAGAATGCCCCTGCGGGTCGCATTTTCCAAGGATTGACGTCATTCAGGGGCGCAGTGACGATATGGTTAAGTTTAAGGGAGTCAATTTCTTCCCGAAGCAGATCGAAGAGATCCTGTCACGCTTCCCGGAAGCGTCCAGCGAATATCAGATCCGCATTTCCCACCTCGACCGGAGGGATACGATGCGTCTCTATGTGGAGACAAATGGAAGTGTAGATTTTGAAAACCTTGCAAAGCGCATCGGGGCGGAGGTCAAGGGACGGATCGGGTTCATGCCAATCGTAAAGGTAGTGGAGATTGGAGTACTGCCCAGAAGTGAAAAGAAGACGAAGCGGGTGATCGATGAGCGTTATGAGTGACGCGCACTTGTTTCTCCACATTTCGAGAGGAGATCAAAGCATGAAAAAAATGATATCAACGACGATGGCACTTACTATGGTTCTGAGCCTTGCAGCATGCCCTGTAACGGCTTTCGCATTGTCAGAAGCGCAGGCGGCAACAGAAGCGCAGGCGGCAACAGAAGCGCAGACAGAAACAGAAACGGATGAAAGGGAATGGCTGTATGAGCTGAACCGTCAGAGCATCGCCAATATGAATATCGAAGAGAATCCTGTCTACGTCATCGGACATCGCAGCCCGGATTCGGATACTGTATGCAGCGCGATCGCATACGCCCGTATGCTGACAATGCTGGGCTATCAGGCAGAAGCGGCTGTCGCGGAGCCTGTGAACCGGGAGACTGCATACATTCTGAAAACAGCCGGCGTGGAAACGCCGCCGGTGCTGGAGGATGCCTCCGGAAAGTCCATATTCCTCGTGGATCACAGCGAATACGCCCAGGCTGCAGAAGGAATGAAGGATGCACAGATCGTCGGCATCATCGATCACCATGGCGTCGGAAGCGTCACCACCGGGAATCAGGTGGTTTATGAGGCAAAGCCGATCGGCGCAGCCGCCACCATCATCTGGCTGGATTATCTGAACTACGGTCTTGAAATCGATAAGGCGACCGCAACGCTGCTTCTTGGCGCGATCCTGTCCGACACGGCGAACCTGACGATCTCATCCGTTACGGAAACGGACCGGCAGGCGGTTTCAAAACTTGCCGCGCTCGCCGAAATAACGGATGTGAATGATTTCTACCGGAACCTGCATTCGGAAGCCCTGTCCTACAGCGGCATGAGCGATGAGGAGATATTCTTCTCCGACTATAAGGAATATGAGGCTTCCGGCGTGAAATTCGGCATCGGGCTGATCAGCGTGATTGATGAAGAACACGCCAAAGAGATGGCTGAACGCATGAAGGAAGCGCTTCCCCAGTGCATGAAGTCTGTGAAGATGGATTTGCTGTATGCAGAAGTCGGGATCCGGGAGGGCGATGTGAAAGTCGACTATATCGTTTCCTGCGACGGACAGTCCAGGGATGTATTTGAAGCGGCCTTCCCGAAATGGGATGAGTTTAACGGCACCGCCTATATTTACAGAAACGGGGGACTGGGGAGAAAATCCAAACTGGTTCCCGGATTGACGGAGTATCTTAACGCGCATCCACAGGAATAATGGAAACCCGGTAATCCGGATCTGACCTGTAACGATGGAAAACAGATCCGTTACTGTTCACAGCAAGGACAGGAAACATCTTGACATCAAGGACGAACTGAAATGATAATACACTCATGGTATCGAGGGGTGACAGGATCACCGATACCGGCAGTTCGAAAGCGACCATGATGGTATCGCCTTCCGGTTTCAGCATCAGTCTTTCCCAGCATATCAGGAAAGACGACAGATAAAGGCACAGCACGATATCATTGCCTGGTCAGGAGAAGTTTTTGAATGAATGGGGGGCAGGTTCCGGACCTGTTCCCTGATGAGACAGAGCAGAAGGAGATTCTATGGAAGCAGCTAGTATCTATGAAGTGTCGGCAGCCAAACGAAAGGTAAAGAAGGAACAAAGAGCGTGGAAGTACCTTCGTGAGCTGTGCAGCCTGAACAGCGGCGATATGAACAGGCTGGCCGTGATTGATGGGAACAGAGAGTATACCTATGGCCAGATGTTCCGGGAATGGGAACGCTACGCATCGGTCTTTACCTCGCTGGGTATGACCGAGGAACACAATACCCGTGCAGGCGTTCTGGGTTCCACATGCGCAGAGGTCATCTTTTCATTCTATGGCCTCAACATGGTGGGGGCGCAGGTTTCTCTGGTGGCGTCCTGGTCGGCCTTTAATTTCTCCAGGATCGAGGAGACGATTCTCCAGGAGAAGCTGACGGATTTTATTGTCACGGATGATCTGGCACAGCCGGATCTGGTCAGGGAGCTTCTTGCCAGACGCAGGGAGCTGGGGCTTCGCCATGTGATCGTCCTGCACGTATCCATGGCGGGTGCTGCAGCCATTCCTGTGATGACGGCGGCTCAGGAGGCCAAGCATGCTTCCATGAAGGCGCTCTTTCGGCCGATCTGCATGGAGACGCTTCTGAGATCCTTCGGCAGGCGTCCGGTGCGGTACAGCCGGCAGGAGACCGATGAAACCGCTTTCATCATTCACACCACCGGCACCACCAGCGGAACCGGAAAGCCTGTGCCGATGTCGGACGGAGCGCTGAACGCGGTGGCGGAGAGCTTTATGAACCTGAAGGACATATCCCTGCCCTATGACCATCTGGTGACCGCGACGATGCTGGATCTGAGCAACTCCTACGGTATCATCAATCAGATTCATCTGTCCCTTGCCATGGGTGCGACGGTGGTCGCCATTCCGCTGGGATTCCTGAATCCCTGGTTTTACAAAGCGATTTCTGCCTGCCGCATTTCGTTCCTGTTCAGCGCCAGCTTTATGTTCGAGCGCTGGATGAAGATGCCCAAAGGAACGGATTTTGACTTTTCCAGCCTGGAGTTTGTGGCGCTTGGGGGCACGGCGGTGTCGACGGAAGACAAGAAGCGTTACCACGAGTTCATTGAGGCCCACGGCGGCAAAAATGTGTCGATCCTGAACGGTTACGGTCTGTCGGAGCTTGGGGGCGCGTGCTGTCTTTCTTCGCCGGATCTGGACGACGCATCCATCGGCTATGCATTGCCGGGGTTTACAGTCCGGCTCTACGACGAAGACAGCGGCCGCTACATTTCTCCCGGGAGAAAGGGCGGTGAAGGCGTGCTTTACCTGTCCTCACCGTCCATGGCTACGCCGAAGCTGGACGGTAAGGACGTGATCAAGGTCGAGATCATTGACCGGAAGCCTTATGTGTGTACCAATGATCTGGTGCACATGGATCCGGACGGACGGATCACTTTTCTGGGCCGCGCCCACCGCTTCTTCATGCGCGAGGAGGGAAGAAAGTATGAGTCCGGCAAGGTGGAGGCGGAATTCTCGCAGCTGGAGGAGATAGAGAACTGCGTCATCGTACCTGTGTACTATAAGATTCAGCACGACACCGTCCCCATGCTGTGCGTCAAAACCATGGACGGGGCCGGCGAGCCGAAGGACGTCATCCTTAAGGCGCTTCGCCGGGTCTTCATCGAGGAGAAGCTGCTGCCGGAGAATGACATCCCCTCCCGGGTGATGCTGGTGGAGGAGTTCCCCCGGAACACCAATGGTAAGATCGATTTGCATCAGCTCAGCCAGGGCCAGGTTTCCGACGACGTATTCGCAGTGGAGCCGGTTCGCACGCAGGACCAGCTGTCAGATTTCAGCCTGACTCCTTTCAAGGATGAATCGGGAGACGTCGTCGAACAGGTCATTGATGGCATATCTGCCGATATCAGGAGCAATGCACCGGGAAGCAAGCTTGTCCGGAACCTGAAAACGGGAAAGCGGCCTAAGGGATCGAGCAACATGCTTTATGATCAGTTCAATATTATGTCCCATATGAACCAGCAGATGATGAACAATATGTCCGGCATGATGAGCCAGTGGTTCCCCATGGCCGGCTCCCTGACGGATCTTTGGACCGGCTTCTGGACCGGCCAGCTTATGCCCTTCAGCCAGGTTTCCGAATTGCAAAGCTTAAAGGAGCTGATGCCAGGCCTTCCGTTCACGATGGACCTTCCAAAGCCTCCGATGCCTTTCCTGCCGATGCCGGGCTGGCCTCTGTGGGGATGGCCGGGACAGCAGCAGGAGGAGGAAGAATGAAGGAAAGACGGACATTCCGGCTGCATCAGGCGGGACGGTACCGGTAAGGGGAACACTCTGAAAGAGATCTCGGGGGAAACGCTGACCTGATCAGGATTTCCACGAAATGAAGACTTTAAAAAACTTCCGGGAAATTGAGGTTTTCCGGGAGTTTTTTGTCCGGAAACGACAGGTTTACTGCGGCGTTTCCCTATTATTTGATGTAATATGTGCTAAAATATATGCGATAACGGATCAGAGATCTTTTTGAAGCAAATGTCCGCAATCGCCGGGATGACACTGCTGTGAAGGATCCCGCTGCGGGAACCAAAGCAGAGCAGATCGACCGCCCTCAAAGCTCCTGTCGGAGCGGCAGGGCGTTTTACGATCTGTATCAATGAGGAAGGAACATCATAGACAGAAGGAAGAACGGACAGGGAAGAATGAATGCTATGAATCGTCGCCGGGTCTCTCTTCGTACCAGGCTGAATATACTGATTGCTTTTATCATACTGGCGGTATCCATGGTACTGATGATTACCGGATACAGAGCATACTGCCGTAAGGTGGATGAGTTCTGTTATGCCAGAGTGAAAGAGGCTGCTGTTACAGTATCCCGGACTGACGGGAGCCTGGCAGAGGATCTCTGGAATGCGGTTAATACGGATGAATTCAGGAGAGTGAGGGAGCGCGCGATTGCAGAAAACGATGAGGAAATCATACGCGAATGGATGAAATCAAAGCCCCTGACGGATGCCGATGGATCAGAACTGCGTGACAGCACTTCGTATCATCCGGAGCTGCCGGACGACAGCCTTTACGGTGAATATGAAACCCTGGCCTGGATATGTGAACAGGCACGGAAGCTGTTCAACGAAGATGATATTTACATCCAGTATATGGAAAACGGGGTCACCTATACTCTTGTGGATCCGGAGGAGAAGCTGTTCGCGATCGGATCTGTGGAGGCAAGGCTGCCGGAATTTGCCGGCTATAAAGACAATGAGAGGATACCGCCAACAGTTTTCCGGTCGAGATACGGATGGCTGTGTACGGCGTGCGAGCCTGTAAAGAACCTGAAGACGGATAAAGTGACGGGGATGGCATGCGTTGACCTGGATATGAACGCTGTGATACGGGAACGCCATTGGTTTCTGATAAACTGTTCCCTGTTTGTCCTGATCGAGATGGCAGCCGCCATAACGGTCAGCATGCTTTTGATGAGGCATTTTGTGACCCGGCCCATGAAACTGCTGGCAGAGGCTGCAAGGGAATTTGGAAGCATCAGCGAGGTCTATACTAAGGATAACGTAATGCAGCTTCCGATCCGCTCCAATGATGAAATCGGCGACCTGTACCGTGAATTCCTGTTCATGCAGAATCATATTGTGGAGAATACGGAAAAACTGACAGCGATTACAGCCCAGAAGGAGCGCATCGATACGGAGCTTCGAATGGCGGGTGAGATTCAGGCTTCTATGCTGCCTGTTTTTCCCGCGTTTCCTGAGCGGAAGGAATTTGACCTTTTTGCCCGTATGGATCCGGCAAGGGAAATCGGCGGAGATTTTTATGATTTCTTTCTCGTGGATGACGATCATCTGTGTCTTGTTATGGCAGACGTATCCGGAAAGGGGATGCCTGCCGCGCTGTTTATGATCATGTGCAAGATCATTCTTGCGGAACAGGCAAAAATGGGGAAGTCTCCGGCCCGGATTCTGGAGGACGCCAATGCGGAACTTCTTGCCAATAACGGGGGACATCTGTTTGTGACGGTGTGGCTGGGAATTCTGGAGATTTCTACGGGGGTTCTGTGTTTTTCGGATGCCGGGCATGAAAAACTGCTGTTGAGAAGGAATGGAAGATGGGGGTTCCTTTCAAAAGGGGTAAGTGGAATCCCACTTGGCCTGTTTGGTGATATTCCGGATGCTTCCGACCTTTTCCCTGAACAGACGCTGACACTGCATTGCGGGGATGTACTGGTTCAGTATACAGACGGAGTCACAGAAGCATCCAATGAAAACCAGAGATTTGGAGAAGCAGGACTGCTATCTGCAGTCACCGGGGCTCCGTCGGCAAAGCCCGAACAGCTTCTGGCTTATATCAGGCAGCAGATTGATCTCTTTGCCGGACAGGAGCCGCAGTTTGATGATATCACGATGATGGGACTGCAGTATAACGGACCGCAGACTAGTACCCCGAATATTAATTAACTGGCACATTCGCTTGTCTGATTGCTCATACACTGCGTTATCGTCGGTCGTTGATGCC
>CAJOQO010000133.1 GCA_905236545.1 uncultured Lachnospiraceae bacterium | reverse complement strand
GTTCGAAGTGCCGGAGGGTGGAAACGACCAGGCGCCGAAGGATGACAACGGTCAGGCGCGGCAGGATGGCAACAACCAGGCGCCGCAGTTCGAAGCGCCGGAGGGCGGAAACGGCAAGGCACCGCAGGACGGAAACGGCCAGGGACCGCAGGACGGCGGCATGGCACCGCAGGGACCGGGGAGCGAAGCCTGAAGTCCGGGAAGAATGATCATGAAGGGGTGAAATTATGCTCAGAAAAATAGCTGCGGCAGCCGGGGCCGTTACAGCTGTCATTGGAATGGCTGTGAATGCCGCTGCGCAGGAGACGGTAGAATCGTCCATGCATATCTGGCAGGGATATAAGGACTCGGCGGCATACACTTTTGTTATGGATACCTATACAGAGACCGCGAGCATAGCAAAAACAGAGCAGGACGGTTCCGTTACGGTGGTGAGCGGAACGTATGCTGTCGACACTGACGGGAATCTTACGGTTACTGACATGGACGGCGCGCAGCAGACATGGAATGCGGTGCAGGAATCCTTGTGCCGGAATACTGTTACCGTTCCTGGAGAGGATACGGAGATCATTCTTGCGAAAGGTGATCCTGTCATAGCAAGATATATCAATCGTTATGCCTGGTATGTGGGACTGTCGGAAGAAGGCGACGCGTATACCTTCGGAATCTCGCTTGACTGTACGAAACTGATCTTCGGTTTTTATACATCTGAGGATGACACCCTGTATGAAACGGAATTCTCTCTTGATATCACACAGAGTGGAGACGGCGTGCTTTCAGGCACAGCATCAGACGAAGATGGCAGAACCTGTTCATTCTCATATGAAATGATCGAGGAGAATCCTCTCCATGCACAAATATCGATGAACGGAGAAAGCTGCTCAGTCTCTGCAGTAGAATCCAGAATATTCGGAGATTATACAGGGCAGGAGAGCTGACCTGCAGATCGTCATCCATTTCTTATGAGTGCCGCGCGATTGACGCGTCTGCACCGGATGGATCTGTTACAAAACCCGGAAATGCTGAAACGATTCAGCTTTCCGGGTTTTGGTTCGTATAAAGCGATAATGACCGTCACACATTATCCATATTTCAGTCATAATTCGGTCGAAAATCATCCGTATGATGAACTCAGTTTTCAGGGAAGATACATTGCTATGATAAATGCAGTTGAAGATGAATGACTGAAGGAGGTTCAGATATCATGAAGAAATCGATTATCGCGGGGATGATGGCAGCCATTACGATCGGAGCGGCCGCAGGCGGAATCGCAACATTCTCAGCAGCGCAGGAAGATGCACAGCTGCAGCTTTCAGAAGGAAGGGAATCCGGCGAAACCATTCCGGACAGTGAAGTGAATGAGAATGGAGAAGCGGCCGGAGAAGAAGCGAAAGCGGATACAGAACCGGCGGGCGGGAATGAGGCGCAGAGCATTACAGAGGTTGCAGCTGCCCTTCCGAAAGGAAAGATCGAAAAATGTGATCTGTCGGATATTGCGAATGGAGATACTTTGGCGGATATCGCAGAGCGTGTCATGCCGGCGATGGTATCCATCACGAATACCTCTGTTCAGGAGGTGCAGGACTGGTTTCGCGGCGGAAGAATGCAGTATGAGAGCCGGTCGGCCGGAACCGGTGTGATCATGGGAGAGAAAGACGATGAGCTTCTGATTGTTTCCAATAATCACGTTGTGGACGGGGCAAACAAGCTGGCTGTGACATTTATCAACGAAGCATCCGTGGAAGGAACGGTAAAGGGAACAGACGAGAACAATGACCTTGCGGTTGTTTCCGTGAAGCTTTCCGATATTGATGAGGATACGCTGAACCGGATCAGGATTGCAAATGCAGCCGATTCCGAGGGTATGCGGGTCGGAGAACAGGTTGTTGCGATCGGCAATGCACTTGGTTATGGTCAGTCTGTCACAACCGGAATCGTATCCGCTCTGGGACGTGAGGTGAGCGTACGTGATACATTCGGAATTTCTGAATACGAGGAACTGATCCAGACGGATGCCGCGATCAATGCGGGCAATTCCGGTGGTGCGCTTCTGAACATGAAGGGGGAAGTGATCGGAATCAATTCTGTCAAAGCAAGTGCGAACGGTGTTGAAGGAATGGGATACGCGATTCCGACAGCAAAGGCGCTTCCGATTATCCAGAATCTGATGAACCGGACAGAGCGCGAAAAGGTGTCTGAGGAAGATGCAGCTTATCTGGGAATCACGGGTGAGACCGTTGATGCAAGCGTATCACAGCTTTACGGCCTTCCGATCGGTATATATCTGAGTGAAGTCAGCCAGGATTCTCCTGCGGAAAAAGCCGGTCTGACAAAAGGGATGATCCTGACCGGGTTCGATGGGATGAAGATCACGACGATGGCGGATCTTCAGGAGATGCTTCCTTACTATGCGGCAGGGGAAGATGTGACCGTAACGGTTCAGTCGGCAGATGAGAACGGGGAGATGCAGGAGCAGGATCTGACCATCACTCTGGGACGCAGATCTGATTATATCCGGACAAACTGATCCTCCTGACTCTGCGTGAATCAACGTGATTCCGGGGAGTATTGTAAAAGTCCCGGTCATCATCAGAATGACCGGGATTCTTTTTTGCAGCAACACGGCGCAACACAGCGAAGAACACGAAGTGTTCTGAGCAATGGGGGTGCTGAATAGATACGATAATTTCATCTTGAAATCGGGCAGTAATATGTTATAATAATCAACGTCTGCTTCTTAGATGGAAACAGACAGAAACAGATGGAGAGATATCGAAGTGGTCATAACGAGCCGCACTCGAAATGCGGTCGTCCTTTATTGGGCGCGTGGGTTCGAATCCCACTCTCTC
>CAJOQO010000132.1 GCA_905236545.1 uncultured Lachnospiraceae bacterium | reverse complement strand
CTTCCGGAAGCCTCCCCTGTCACGTTCTGAGGAGGAAGGGCCCGATCCGCTCTCCAGGAAATACCTGTTCCGGACACGGCGCACGAATTCACGCTCATTTGCCTCGATCAGTTCCCTGGAGGTTCTGCGGCGAAGATACAGCATGACGTTCTCATATTCTCTCCCCGTCATGATCTTCATGCCGCACACGCCGTTCAGAAGGCTCTCATTCTGCAGCTGATATTCGAATACCGCTCTTGCCGTCTCATCCGATTCAAGCTTCGACAAGGTGCAGCCGACCGGTTCCCACGCAAGGCGGATCTCTTTCGCATAATGAATTTTCCCCAGAATCTCCTCCTTGAGCTTTGCCGCTTCCGCGTCCAGCTCGCTAAGGATCCGCCGGGGAATCAGTTCCTTTATCTCTATTCTTGTTATTTCAGGTATCTGTTCTCGCATGGATGATTCGTACTTTCTCCTTCGCTTCCTTCGTTCTTCTCTGTATACAGGATTCGCAGTATACAGACGCATCTGACCTTATTCGTCAAACAGATCCGCCGCGGCTTCCTGAATGTACGGGATCTCTTCCTCCGTTTCATAATTCAGCCCGCTCATGTCCTGGGGCGTCAGTCTTTCGTAGTCGCCTCCGCCGGTATATGGCGCGATGGCATCAGGGCTCACCCCTGACAGCGTGCTCCGGCTGACCAGGTCTTCCAGATATTCCGGCGTCTCCCAGTCCCTCATCTTCCTGGCGCAGACCACCAGCCGGGAATCACTGTAGACATAGCTGCAGGTGGACAGGGTCAGGAGCCGGTCTCCAAACTCGACATCCACGGGGATCCGGTAGTAGGACTTTTCCTTCAGGTACCCGGTGTACTGCCTGAAGCTGTCCGGATCAAATTTCCATACAATCGCCAGAAAATAGTTCGGGGCGCTCATATCGACATTAATGTCCGTAACCGCGTAGGGAACATAGTAATCCGTTCCCGCCAGCGTCTCCAGGGTGATCAGGGGATGCCTGCACAGATATCCCACATCCCGGTAATTGTTCAGCCGCCCGAAAACCGCGCCGCCCTTCATGTTATGCCCATGGATGATAACCTGGTCATCCGCGGGAAAGAATTCGCATCTGGAATCGAAGAAGGCGGAGCCGTTGACATCCGGCGCACCGCCGGCGTTGTGGGTCAGATAGAAGTCATTATCCGTTGTCTGCGTGACATACTCCCGGATCTCGCCTCCCGCATTCAGGATCGCCACGCAGTTCTCACTGATCTCATCCTGCGCCCGCGCGACCGCCTCGTCCGCAGGACGGCCGGTCTGCTCCAGGTACCATTTCAGGCGGTCATTGGAACTCATCCCTGTCGTCCCGTCCTTCAGGATATGATCCACCCCCACCTCCACGAAGCAGCAGGGACCTGCCGCGGCGGTAAATGCGGACAGAATGACCTGTCCGGCGCACAGCACGGCGGATAATAACCGGATGCGCTCTTTCATAAGATCTCCTCATCCAGGGCCTGCAGATCAGCCAGGGAAAGCCGGAGGCTCCGGGGAAACGCCGGTATCGCTGACATCATCCGTGTTTCCTTAGAAAAACATATCCTGCGCTTTCTTGATGTAACGTACAAACAGAACAAGAACCACGAAGAAAAACACCGTAAAGCCAAGGTACA
The DNA here is from genome assembly GCA_905236545.1 of uncultured Lachnospiraceae bacterium. GTDB lineage: Bacteria > Bacillota > Clostridia > Lachnospirales > Lachnospiraceae > Porcincola. The sequence goes on along the minus strand of CAJOQO010000132.1, from coordinate 4,128 downwards.
GATAAGTATTGACCGGCTTTACATAGTCCGAGTAAAGGCCGAGCCCTCCGGAAGCGAGGGCGCACAGCGCGAAGATCAGGAGCTTCGGCGCGATGTATTTCTTATAGCCTTCCGGATCCTTGCATTTATTCGCCATCCCCGACTGGACGAGGACGCCTTCACGGATCTCATTTTTAAACTGCAGAAGAAACCAGGCATAAAGCAGATACAGCCCGGCACCGACCATGACGAAATCCATGATCGCAAACATCGAATTGGTATTCATCGTGTCTCTCTCTTTTCTCTTATCGTGGTCAGTCTCTGAACCTGACCAATCTCTGATCCTGATATGTCTCTGATCGTGATAGATCTCTGATCGTGATCAATTCCGTCCTCTGTGGGATCGATCCGCTACCCGGCCCGGTCAGAGACCGAGCCACCGGGAGACCTCGTCTTCCATATCAGAGACTTCTACGACGGTATCGTGAAGCACCGGCGAGCTGCCGGCTTCCACGATCGCCCCCGGTATCTCCACGCCGGAGAGTTCTCTCAGCTCATCGATCAGCTCCTGGTCGCTCTTTCCGGAAAGCCCGGGACGGATCGCCGTGACGACGCTGCGCGCAAACTTATAGGGGCTTGCAGTGGACGCGATCACGGTCTTTTCCTGGTCCTCCGTCGCCTCCCTGTACCTCCGGTAGACGCTCGAAGCTACCGCAGTGTGGGGATCAATGACATATCCTGCCGTTTCAAACACATGGCGGATCTCCTGCGCGGTCATTTTCTCGGAAGCATAATCCCCGTAGAATACCCGGAGGTGATCCCTCATCTCTTCATTGATCTTATAGCATCCGTCCTTCGACAGCATCTCCATCAGGTCAGCCGTCATCTGGGCATGCTCTCCGCAGACCTCGTAGATCAGGCGCTCCAGATTGCTGGAGATCAGGATGTCCATGGACGGCGAGCTTGTCAGAATGAACTCACGCCTCCTGTCGTATACGCCCGTCTGGAAGAAATCCACAAGGACGCGGTTCTCGTTCGACGCGCAGATCAGGTTTTCGATCGGAAGCCCCATCTTCTTCGCATAGTAGGCGGCGAGGATATTGCCGAAGTTCCCGGTCGGAACGGCGACATTGATGTATCCCCCTGCCTTCACTTCATCGGCCTTCACCATCTGCCCGTAGGCATAGAAGTAGTAGACGATCTGGGGAATCAGGCGTCCGATATTGATCGAATTCGCGCTTGAAAAACGTTTGCCGGCCGCAGCCATGCGATCAAGCATCGCCTTGTCGCCGAAGATCCGTTTTACCTGGGACTGGGCATCGTCAAAGTTTCCTTTGATGCCGACCACATGCACGTTGGATCCGCGCTGTGTCACCATCTGCTTTTCCTGGATCGCACTGACTCCGCCCTTCGGGTAGAACACGATGATCTTTGTCCCCGGCACATCGGCGAATCCTGCCATCGCCGCCTTTCCCGTGTCTCCGGAGGTGGCTGTCAGGATCACGATCTCATCGGTCACGCCATTCTTCTTCGCGGCTGTCGTCATCAGGTACGGAAGGATCGACAGGGCCATATCCTTGAACGCGATCGTCGAACCATGAAACAGCTCCAGATACCAGGCCTCGTCCGCCTTCTTCAGGCGGGTCATCTCCGGAATGTCAAACTTGTCATCATAGGCGTGATCGATACAGTACTTCAGCTCTTCCTCCGTAAAGTCCGTCAGGAGCATCCGCATGATCTCATAAGCGACTTCCCTGTAGCTGAGCTGCGCGAGCCAGTCAAAGGAGTTTGTGTATTCGGGAAACCTGTCCGGCACGAACAGTCCCCCGTCCGGAGCGATCCCCTGGAGGATCGCTTCCGAAGCCGTTGCCGTGATATGGCTGCTTCTTGTACTTCTGTAGATGATCTGTGTCTTTTCCATCTCTCTTATCCTCATCTACTGCGGCTGTTCAGCAGCCGCAATATCTGACCCATACTCATTCGCGGCCAGGTTCTGAGCTTTGTTCTGCCGCTTACAGGCAAGCCTGACGCGTCAGATACAAAGACTCAGACCGGCCGTGAATAGTAACTATCTGTCGTTGACCATATTGTTGACTGCTGTCAGCAGCGCATTGATGGAGGCGCGGATAATATCGACGTCCACGCCGGCGCCCCAGTAGAGCCTGTCCTTCTCCGGATTCCGGATTCCGACGTACGCGATCGCGCGCGACGAGGAGGACTTTTCAAGCGCGTGCTCCTCATATACCTCAAGATTGAAGTCCAGCCTGTAATACTTCATCAGCGCATTGGCGACAGCGTTCAGGCGGCCGTTTCCGGAAGCCATGACTTCACGCGACTCTCCCTTGTACTGTGTCGTAACCATCGCGATGATGCCGTTGTGCTGTTTGAAATGAACCTCGGAGATGCTGTACGGGCGGTTGATGTCCTCGAACCGGCTGACAAACAGCTCGAAGATCTGCTCCGGCGTAAGCTCTCTGTGCTCGTGATCGGATTCGGCCTTGACCGCGTAGCTGACCGCCTCGCGCATCAGCTTCGGCAGGCGCAGTCCGAAATGGTGCTCCAGGATAAACGCGACTCCGCCCTTTCCGGACTGACTGTTGATCCGGATGACATCGCCGTCATAGTTGCGGCCGATATCCTTCGGATCGATCGGGATATAGGGAACCGTCCAGGTTTTCAGGTTGTTGTCCGCATGATACTTCATACCCTTCGCGATCGCGTCCTGATGCGATCCGGAGAACGCGGCAAATACCAGGGCTCCGCCATACGGGCTTCTCGGGTCGAGATCCATGCGGGTGTACTCTTCGTATTTGCTGACGATATCCAGCATGTGGTCAAAATGCAGCTGCGGATCCACTCCCTGGCTGTACATATTCAGCGCCAGCGTCACAACATCTACGTTTCCGGTGCGCTCCCCGTTTCCGAAGATCGTTCCCTCGATACGGTCCGCGCCGGCGAGGATTCCCATCTCCGCGTCCGCCACACCGGTCCCTCTGTCATTGTGCGGATGAAGGGACAGAACCACATTCTCCCTGTACTTCAGATGATCAGAGAGATACTCGATCTGGTTCGCGTAGACATGCGGCATGGAAAGCTGCACGGTCGACGGCAGATTGATGATCGCCTTGCGGTCCGCCTCGGGCTTCCATACATCGAGAACCGCGTTGCAGACCTCAAGGGCGAATTCCGGTTCTGTCCCGGTGAAGGATTCCGGACTGTATTCAAAGCGGTATCTCTCTCCCGCCTCCATGGTCAGCTGCTTCAGAAGCTTCGCACCGTCCACGGCGATCTGCGTGATCTGATCCTTCTCCATGTGGAAAACCTGCTCCCTCTGCGCAAGGGAAGTCGAGTTATACACATGGACGATGGCATTCCTGCATCCCTTCAGGGCTTCAAAGGTTTTGCGGATAATGTGCTCCCTCGCCTGCGTCAGAACCTGGAGCGTCACATCATCCGGAACCATCTTCCGCTCGATCAGCGTACGGAGGAACTCAAACTCTGTCTCAGACGCAGCCGGGAATCCGACCTCGATCTCCTTGAATCCGATGTCGACCAGAAGCCGGAAGAAGTTCAGCTTCGTTTCCAGATCCATCGGAACCACCAGGGCCTGGTTGCCGTCACGAAGGTCAACGGAGCACCAGACCGGAGCCTTGTCGATCGAATCCTTCTTCGCCCATCTCATATTCGCAACGGGCGGATTGAAAAACTGCTTCTGATATTTGGTATGATCCATCATAGTATTCGGGTACCTCCGTCATTTCATCTTTTCATAGTCATTCTATAAGATACTGTCGATTATGGATTGATTCGGCCTGGATGTCAACCTCGGGCACATCCCGGGCTGGTAACGTGTTACTGGTCACACCCTGACCACTTTTTCTGACAGACACAGGGGTTCTGATACAAGCCGCCCCTGATCACCAGTCGACAACCACAGGGGTTCCTTCGCTCCGACCCCCGAAAGTCTGCCGCTCAGGAACCCCTGTGGCCGTCTCGTGGTGCTCAGAGAGCGGCCTGCGGCTGTTTCATAGTGCTCAGAGGGTGGCCTGCGGCAGATATAGCACAAGGCCGGAGTGGTGGCTTCCCCATAAGCAAACCATAGCAGGAACGACGCTGAGATCTTTGCCCTACGGAGATCAGGCGTCCGGG
>CAJOQO010000131.1 GCA_905236545.1 uncultured Lachnospiraceae bacterium | reverse complement strand
GAAGCCATCCGCAGGCCGGGGCATACGTTACAAGCCGCGCCGGAGAAATCCGTACAGAACCAGAAGCAGGAAAAGCATCCAGCCCGCGGCTGTCAGAATAAGGCCTTCCTTCATCCCCGGCGTATGATAACGGTATTCAATCGCGTGCGCTCCGGCCGGGACACTCAGGCCCATCATGCCGCCGGCATTGATCACATCAGCCTCTTCTCCATCCACATACGCACTCCAGCCGCTGCTCCACGGTACGGTAAAGAACACCAGACGTTTCTCCGGATAATCGGTCCTGCAGGTGAAGCCATGCGCATCTCTCGCAAAGGAACGCACAGCCCGTTCGACCGTTCCTCTGACCTGCTCCCCGATGGGAGCCTGGAGATTCAAAGAAGCCGGATCCGCCTCCGGAAAATCATTTTCAACCTTCTCTTCTTCCGATCGTTCGATCACCATGGTGTTCATGAGCGCCGCAGGCCTTCTGTCCAGATCAAGCTTTTTGAGTTTCTTCCGGGGAATATAGCTGCTTACGGAATAGCCGATCGGGCACGCCTCCCCCTCACAGACATACCAGGTCCTGCCGCAGGCGGATACCGTTTCCAGGACAGAAGCTTCGCCCGGATCCTCCGTCACGTAAAACTTTCCGCCCAGAAGCTCCGGAAGGCCGGGGATCCTCTTGTTCGTCGTGTACATCCCCCCATGGTGGCCAAAGAGCGCGTCGAATCGCAGGGAAGAAGGCTCCATCGTCGAGCTGAATGCACCCAGCCCGGACGCTCCTCCCGTCAGGGTCAGAAGGTTGTCCGTCGTGTTGTACCGGTACTGGTCATCCGGCAGCGTCAGCTTCGTCCCCAGCGTATAACGCTCCCTGACGTCCCCGGCATCTGCGCCCGAGCGGTAAAAATGGATCGTCAAAGCTGTGGTTCCCACGCAGAACGCCACCACGCAGGCGGCAATGGCGCTGCTGCCGACACGGCCCAGCTTCACCATGCCATACAGGATCAGCACGCCCAGCAGCGCGATCCCCGTGAAGAGAAGGAACCGTTTCCCGTGGAATACAAGGCTCCCGCTGTCCTTAGACCAGGGCAGAAGCGTCATGGCCAGATAGAAAATGACAAGAAAGACCGCGTAACCTGCCAGATAACGCGGCAGCTGGTACGATCTCCAGTCCTCCAGAACATAAGCCGTTGCCAGCGACATCATCAGGACAAGCATATACCACCAGCGCTGGTACGAAGCGGTAAAGAGCAGGAAGCCTGACTGCAGAAGCGGCGAGAACGAAACCAGAAGCAGCACCAGAATCAGGTATTTCAGCCAGTTTTTCTTCTTCGCGAGATACGCCAGCACGAAGGACAGCCCGAAGAAGGGCAGGTAACAGGACGTGGAAGACCAGTTCTGACTGATCAGTATGCTCTGGTCGCTCATATTGTCGCCGGGCAGAATCATCCCTTTGACCCGGAACAGGAGCTTTCTCGTATCATCGATCAGATTCGATAAGTAAAGGTTCGAGCTGCTCCTTGTATTGGACATGACAAATCTGATGCTGGGCACAAACAAAAATGCCGCCATCCCAACCCCGACCGCGCCGCACAGGATGCACCACAGCGCATCCGCCGCAAGCTTCTTCAGCGGGCGCCCGGAAAACCGGAACAGGAAATAGAGAACGAGGAAGATCACCTCCTGGATAAAGAAAAAGTAGTTCGTGACACAGTTCAGAAATACGGCGAAGATAAAGAAAGGCCGCGCTTTTTTCGACTCCATCATCCTCTCAAGGCTGAGAAGCAGAAGCGGGAAAAACGCAACTACATCATGAAAATGATAGAATAGAATGTTCGTTGTCTGGAATCCGGAATACGCATACAGCAGCGCCGCAATCAGCGTGATTTTCCCATCCTTGATAAAATACCGCAGATAACAGAACGCCGTCGCTGATGCGACAACGTATTTCAGAACAAACAGAAACGGGACAAGATAGGGGAAAAATGTCTTCGGGAAGAGAAAGCTGATCCAATAGAAGACGCTCCCGAGATTGTAGAAGCTGAAGCCCGTCACCACCGACGCCCCCAGATCCAGGTTCCAGAACCAGGGACCGGTGCCGCCGCCCTTGAAGGCCTCCTGGAGCGCTGCGGGAAAGGTCAGCTCCTGTGAGTTGAAGTCGTCCATGAGGGTGAAAAATCCGCCGCTTCTCCAGGCAAAGAACCCAAAACACAGAAGTCCCATCACTGCGGAAAGCAGGATACACCAGGTGAAGCTTCTGTCCTTTTTCTGAATCATGTCCGTCTCATTCCTCCCGATCCGATCCGCCCTCCGCATCCCTTCCGGATAATGTCAGCGGGTCATTCTGTCCGCCCTCCGCATCCTTTTCCGGATCGCACAGCGCTGCTGCTCTGTCCGGCCTCCAGGTTCTTTCCCGGACAATATAGCGGGGACGTTCTTTCGTTTCCAGGTAGATCTTGCCGATATACTCCCCGATCACGCCCAGGCAGATCAGCTGGATCCCGCTGACCAGGCAGATGATGCAGGTCATGCTTGCCCAGCCTTCAACCGTATGGCCGGACAGGGCACGGATGACGGCCCAGAGGATCCCTGCAAAACTGAATACCGCAACCAGGAATCCAAATGCGCTGATCATCCGCAGCGGCTTCACGCTGAGGTTCGTCACGCCGTCCATTGCGAGGTTCAGCATCTTCCTGAGCGGATAATGAGTCTTTCCGGCCATTCGTTCCCTTCGCTCATAGGAGACCTGCGCGCTGGGAAAACCGATGAGGGGAACCAGCCCTCTCAGATACAGATTCACCTCTTTGTAATCTGCAAGCTCTCTGAGAACCCTGGAGGAGAGAAGCCGGTAATCGGCGTGGTTGAATACCACCTCCGCGCCGAACCAGCGCAGGATACGATAATAGTTTTCCGCCGTAATCCTTTTGAATGCGGTATCTGTATCCCGTTTGCTCCGGACTCCGTAGACGACATCACAGCCGCCCAGATACAGATCGATCATCTCCTCCATCGCGGTGATGTCATCCTGCCCGTCGCAGTCAATGGAGATCGTCACATCCGCACTGTCCTTCGCCTCCATGAGCCCGGCAAGCAGGGAACTCTGATGTCCCCGGTTACGGCTCTGGGAGATCCCGATATAGTGTTCCTCCGACGCGGCTAGATCCTGTATGATCCTCCATGTCCGGTCTGTACTTCCGTCATCAACAAAGAGTATCCGGCTCATCCCGGATACTTTCTTTTTCCCGATCAGGAGATTCAGTTCTTCCAGAAACTGCGGCGCCGACAGCGGCAGCACAGATTCCTCATTGTAACAGGGAATAACGATCCATAGTGTTTTTTCCATCCTTATATCCCCAGTTTTCTGCTCATCCAACGATTCCCGGTATTCTGCTCCCCCTCATATCCCACGCACGGAAACGGACGGAACATAAGCCGCTGCCGCGTCCCGCATACGCCTCAGTTCCTCCGCAGACGGCGGGCGCAGCCTTCTCACAGCTGCATCCGCACACCGGACCGCCGCCTGTCCCGAACCATCCGCCGGGTAGTCCCCCACCATATGCTCTGCCGGAAGAAACTGCTGAAGAAACCACGCGCGGGCACCCTGAAGATGCCGCGCCATCTCTACGATATCCTCCTCCGTATGCAGTCCGGCCGCAACGGTTGTCCGAAACTCACAGGGAACATGATCCTCCATCAGAAACCGGATGCTCTCGGATGCCGTTTCCCACAGCATGCCCGGATGCCGCTCCTCCAGTCCTGCCGTCAGGGCGTACTTTCCCGGACAGTTCTTCACATCCATCGCCACATAGTCAACAAGGCCCTTCCGGACAATCGTCTCCAGGGCCTTCGGATTCAGACCATTGGTATCCAGCTTGACCAGGAAGCCCATCTCCCGGATCCTTCCGAGAAAATGCGCCAGGCCTTCCTGCAGAGTCGGTTCACCGCCCGTAACCGCAACTCCGGAGAGCCTGCCCCGGCGCCGGTCCAGAAAGCGGAAGAACTCCTCCTCCGGAAGAGTTCCGCTCTCCTCCATAAACTGCGGGAGCACCAGGTCAGGATTCTGGCAGAACGGGCAGCGGAGATTGCACCCTTTTGTAAAGACGGTGCATGCAACCTCCCCCGGGTAGTCCAGCAGCGTTAATTTCTGCAGCCCTGCAAGACGCATCATGCCGCTCACACCGCTCTGCCCTGCTGATAGAGGTTTGCGTCGAGATACGCGCGGATCGCCGGAATATCGGTATACGCCTTCCACCCCTCCTCACTGGCGCCGATCAGCGTCGGCGCGCTCGTAATGCGATACTTCGCGATCAGACGGTCCGCCTCCGGCTCGCCGGCAACTGTCACATGGTAGTCAATATGATTCTCATCCATGTAATGACGGATGATCTTACATTTGGGGCAGGTTCTGGTCGTGACCAGAATCGGAACCTGAGACCCGGCAGCAAAGCCGCCCGCGCCGGCAGATGCACAGATCCCGTCAGCCCCCGCCGCGGCCGTGCCCGCTTCGGACGAAGCCGCTTTTGTCCCCGCTGCGGCTCCTGCTACGGTCGAAGCCGCCTCCGGCCCCGCCGCGGCTGCACTGCCGTGCACAGCAGCCTCACCATCCTCCGCCGCATGCTTCCTGCCAAACGATTTCGAGGCGTCATAGACCTTCCGATCCTTAAACTCCTGCGACTTTCCGTCATTCCAGTTCTTAACCGGCCTGTAATAACCGGTGATTCTGGAATAAACCTCTGCCTCTTTTCCGCAGATCGGACAGGAAAAATGCTCTCCCTCGATATATCCGTGGTCAGGGCATACGGAATAGGTCGGACTGATGGAAACATAAGGCAGCCTGTAGGTATCCGTAATGGTCTTCACCATCTTTGCGGCGCTCTTCCAGTCAGGCAGCTTCTCCCCCAGAAACGTGTGGAACACCGTGCCCGAGGTATAAAGCGGCTGGAAACGATCCTGTACATCCAGCGCGTCAAACACGTCATCCGTCGTGCCGACCGGAAGATTGGTGGAATTCGTGTAATAAGGCGTTCCATGGTCATTGGCCGTATGGATATCAGGGAAACGGCTCACATCATGCTTGGCGAAACGATAAGCGGTGGACTCCGCCGGAGTCGCTTCCAGGTTGAACAGCTCCGGGGCATACTTCTCCTGATAATCGGACAGACGCTCCCTCATATGCTTCAGCATCCTTTCCACGAATTCCTGGCTCTCCCGGTGGGTCAGATCCTTGCCGAGCCATTTCGCGTTCAGGCACATCTCATTGCCTCCGCAGATTCCGATCGTCGAGAAATGATTCTCGAAGGTACCCAGATACGCCTGGGTGTAAGGATACAGTCCGGCCTCCAGAAGGTTGGAGACAACCTCCCGCTTCGTGTGCAGGGAACGCGCACACACATCCATCCTGCTGTCGAGCTTCTCCCAGAATTCCTCTTCCGTCTGGCACAGATACGCAAGCTGCGGCAGGTTGATGGTCACAACGCCGATCGAGCCGGTCGACTCGCCCGCACCGAAAAAGCCGCCGTTTCTGCGTTTGAGCTCTCTGAGGTCAAGACGGAGCCTGCAGCACATCGAACGGATGTCGGAAGGCTTCATGTCACTGTTGACATAATTGGAGAAATAGGGCGTCCCATACTTTGCGGTCATCCCGAAAAGCAGCCGGTTATTCTCATTGTCCTCCCAGTCAAAGTCCTTCGTGATGGAATAGGTCGGAATCGGGTACTGGAATCCGCGTCCCTGCGCGTCGCCCTCGGTCATGATCTCGATAAATGCCTTGTTGATCATGTCCATCTCTTTCTTGCAGTCCCCATAGGTAAAGTCCATCTCACGCCCGCCGACAATCGCCTTCTGGTCCCTCAGATCCTCCGGAACCGTCCAGTCGAGCGTAACATTCGTAAACGGTGACTGACATCCCCATCTGGACGGGGTGTTCACACCGTAGATAAAGCTCTGGACACACTGCTTTACCCCCTTGTAGTCCAGTCCGTCCGTGCGGACAAAAGGCGCAAGATAGGTATCAAACGAGGAAAATGCCTGCGCGCCCGCCCACTCATTCTGCATAATCCCGAGGAAATTAACCATCTGATTGCAGAGTGTGGACAGATGCTTCGCCGGGCTGGAAGCGATCCTCCCGGATACGCCCTTGATGCCTTCACAGATCAGCTGTTTCAGATTCCATCCCGCGCAATAAGGCGCAAGCATGGACAGATCATGAAGATGAATCGCAGCCTTCTTATGCAGCTGCGCGATCTCATTGTCATAAATCTCATTCAGCCAGTAATTTGCGGTAACCGCGCCGGAGTTCGAAAGGATCAGGCCGCCCAGTGTATACTGAACCGTGGAATTCTCCTTCACTCTCCAGTCAAGACGGTCCAGATACCCATGAACCAGCTTGGAATAATCCAGCACGCTCGACGCCGCTTCGCGGACACTCTTTCTCTGGCTGCGATACAGAACATACGCTTTCGACACGCGGAAGAAACCGGACTCGGAAAGCACCTGCTCCACCGCGTCCTGAATAGACTCAATATCGACAACATGATCCTCTGTACGCATCAGGGCATAGATATTCATGAGCATCTTGTTCATGATATATTCCGCCGGCACCGGCGTTCCCGTCGCCTTAAACGCCTTCTCCATCGCGGCCTGTATCTTATCCCCGTCAAACGGAACGATCAAACCGTTCCTTTTTCTAACCTTCAGCATACCCTACTCCTTCTTATCGTTCTATCATGCAGTTTTGCAGGATTAAACAAGCGTGTGCTTTTTCTCCACATTTAGCGGTGCAGTGTCTATGATAGCACAAAATATAGATCTGTACAGCCCCTTTTTCGCCGGAGTCATCCGCAGGCCCGGGCCGCAAAAAACCGGCCCGCAGCCGCGGACCGGAACAGACAACCCAGCCAAACACAAAAAGGCAAACGCCGCACTGCCTCACGAACCCCGGGCAGCCGCAGCCATCTCCTTCGCCTTCGCCCTCTCCATTTCACGCTCCTCATAATGATACGTCTGCTCAAGCATCATATCCTTCACCTTCATCAGGCGGATCTGGCTCGAACGCTCATTCTCATCAAGCTTCATGGAAATATACTTAATATCCTCCTCCAGCTGCGGAATCATGACATGCTCCAGCGCATTCACGCGGCGCCTCGTCTTCTCAATCTCAGCCGCCATCAGCTGGCAGCTCTTCTCCGTCTGGGCAAGCTTCAGCATCTGCTCAAAGACGCCCGACAACGTCTCCACAGCCCCGTCAAGATCAGCGGAAGTAAACGCGAAACCATAGGAAAACATATCTGAAGCATCACTCGTCCTCGTCTCGAAAGAATACTCCGGCACGTTGACACTCATGATGTTCTTGTAGGACACATCGATCGAAACTCTCTGCTTGGGAGCCATAAAAGCCACCCGGACAGCCTCGTCGGACATAGCGCTTCTGGCAAGCGCGAAACCACGGTTTGCCTCCCCGATGCCCTTCTCGACTTTCTCCCTCAGATCCCTGTTCTCACGCACCATGATCAGGAACTGCCTCATCAGCTCATCCCGCTTATCCTTGAGCAGCTTATGACCCTTGCGGGCGGTAACCAGCTTTCTCTTGAGGCGGGTAAGCTCCATTCTGGTCGGTATGACTGTTGAACTGGCCAAAAGAGGTCACCCCCTTACTTCTTCTCGTAATACTTGTCCAGATACTCGTCCTTGATTCTCTTCAGCTCGCCTCTGGGCAAAATGCGCAGCAGATCCCAGCCGATATCCAGCGTCTCCTGGATAGAACGATCCGTCCGGTATCCCTGGTTGATGTACTTCTCTTCGAATTCATCAGAGAACTTCGCGTACAGCTTGTCGATATCCGTCAGCGCGGCCTCACCCAGGATAACCATCAGCTCCTTCGCGTCCTTACCTCTCGCGTAGGCGGCAAACAGCTGGTTCATGGTGTTCGCGTGATCGGCTCTGGTCTTGCCCTCGCCGATTCCCTTATCCTTCAGACGCGACAGCGACGGAAGAACGTCGATCGGCGGCTCCAGGCCCTTGCGGTACAGATCACGGCTCAGGATGATCTGGCCCTCTGTAATGTACCCGGTAAGGTCGGGAATCGGATGCGTTTTGTCATCCTCCGGCATCGTCAGAATCGGGATCATCGTGATAGAACCCTTCCTGCCGACCTGGCGTCCCGCTCTCTCATACAGGGAAGCAAGATCCGTATACATGTAGCCCGGATAGCCGCGGCGTCCCGGAACCTCTTTCCGGGCGGCCGAGATCTCACGCAGCGCGTCCGCATAGTTCGTAATATCGGTCATGATGACCAGAACGTGCATTCCTTTTTCGAATGCAAGATATTCCGCGGCGGTCAGCGCCATACGCGGAGTCGCGATACGCTCAACCGCAGGGTCATTTGCAAGGTTCATGAACAATACCGCGCGGTCAATCGCACCGGTCTCGCGGAAGGACTCGATGAAATAGTTCGACTCCTCAAAGGTGATGCCCATCGCGGCAAATACAACCGCGAACGGCTCGTCGGTTCCGACAACCTTCGCCTGTCTGGCGATCTGTGCCGCCAGCTGCGCATGCGGAAGTCCGGATGCGGAGAAGATCGGAAGCTTCTGTCCTCTGACCAGCGTGTTCAGGCCGTCGATGGCGGATACCCCCGTCTGGATGAACTCCTCGGGGTACGCGCGGGCAGCCGGATTCATCGGCAGGCCATTGATATCGCGCCTCTCATCCGGAAGGATCTGCGGCCCGTCATCGATCGGGCGTCCCAGACCGTCAAAAACTCTCGACAGCATATCCTCCGATACGCCCAGCTCCATCGAGCGTCCCAGGAATCTGACCTTCGACGACTCAACATTGATACCGGTAGAGTTCTCAAACAGCTGTACCAGCGCATTGCCGCCATTGATCTCCAGGACACGGCATCTTCTCTTTTCGCCGCTCTCCAGCTCGATCTCGCCGAGCTCATCATACGCTACGCCTTCCACGCCGCGCACCATCATCAGAGGGCCGGCAACTTCCTGAATGGTTCTGTATTCTTTTGCCATAACTGTGCCCCCTTACTCCTGGCTCTTTTCGATCGCGTCGCGGATCTCATCGTCCAGGTTCTTCATGATCCTGTCGTACTCCGGCCGGATCTGATCGATCTCCGTATATTTGTAGCGGCCGATGTCTTCGCGGCATCCCAGCTTCACCAGAGATTCAATCGACGCACCGTTCTTAAGCGCCTCATTGCCTTTATCAAAATACGCGAGGATCAGCTTCATCATCAGATCCTGCTTTTCCAGCGTCGTATACGTATCGGAATCCATAAATGCGTTCTGGTTCAGGTAGTCCTCACGGATCGAGCGCGCCGCCTCCATGGTCAGCCTGTCCGGCGCGGACAGCGCGTCCATACCGACCAGCTGCACCATCTCATTCAGCTCACTCTCCTGCTGCAGGATCCGCATCATCTTTCCCCTGAGCTTCATCCACTCGCCGTCCGTCTGGTCATCGAACCATTTTCCGAGAGAGTCCAGATACAGCGAATAGGAACTCAGCCAGTTGATCGCCGGGAAATGCCTCTGGTACGCAAGGGCCGAATCCAGCCGCCAGAATACCTTGACGATTCTCAGCGTCGCCTGGGATACCGGCTCGGAGATGTCGCCGCCCGCGGGGGAAACAGCGCCGATCGCGCTCAGGCTTCCTTCGCGCCCGTCGGAACCCAGAGTGACCACATGTCCGGCTCTCTCATAGAACTGGGCAAGTCTCGAAGACAGATACGCGGGATATCCTTCCTCACCGGGCATCTCCTCCAGACGTCCGCTCATCTCGCGAAGGGCCTCCGCCCAGCGGGAGGTGGAGTCCGCCATCAGGGCCACCGAATATCCCATGTCACGGAAATACTCCGCAATCGTGATTCCGGTATAGATGGATGCCTCGCGGGCCGCAACCGGCATATCGGAGGTATTGGCGATCAGGACGGTGCGCTCCATCAGCGAATATCCGGTTTTCGGATCCTTCAGGGCAGGGAACTCATTCAAAACGTCCGTCATCTCATTGCCGCGCTCACCGCAGCCGATATAGACAACGACATCCGCCTCAGCCCATTTGGCCAGCTGATGCTGGACGACTGTCTTTCCGGAGCCGAAGGGGCCCGGAATCGCGGCCACGCCGCCCTTGGCGATCGGAAACAGGGTGTCGATCACTCTCTGACCGGTGATCAGCGGCTTGTCCGGAGCGAGCTTCTTCGCGTAAGGCCGCTCGCGGCGGACCGGCCATTGCTGGATCAGCGTGATCTCCATCTCGGTTCCGTCTTCCTTTTTCAGAACCGCAACCGTATCGGTCACCTTGAAGTCGCCTTCCTTGATCGTCTTCAGCGTTCCTTTCGCGTTCGGCGGAACCATGATCTTCTGGGTAATGATGTGCGTCTCCTGCACGGTTCCCAGAATATCGCCGCCGACAACGTGATCGCCCGCCTTTGCCGCCGGAACGAAATGCCACACCTTCTCCCGGCTCAGCGCCGGAACCTCGATGCCGCGCGCCAGCAGATTGGAATTCGTCTGCTTCATGATATCTACGAGCGGCCTCTGGATACCGTCATAGATACTTCCGATCAGTCCGGGCCCGAGTTCCACGCTCAGAGGCGCTCCTGTCGACTCTACCGGCTCACCCGGAGCCAGCCCCGCAGTCTCCTCATAAACCTGAACGGATGCCTCATCCCCATGGATCTCGATGACTTCTCCGATCAGTCTTCTGTCCGAGACACGGCACACATCGAACATGTTCGCGTCACGCATGCCTGTCGCTACGACAAGCGGTCCGGACACCTTCTTGATTGTTCCCTTTGCCATATCCTGTACCTTTCTTATCTCATCTGTAACGATGGTTTTTGATGCCGTTCTATTCAGCGGAATCCTTCCCGAATATGATGTCGCTGCCGACT
This sequence comes from uncultured Lachnospiraceae bacterium, assembly GCA_905236545.1. GTDB lineage: Bacteria > Bacillota > Clostridia > Lachnospirales > Lachnospiraceae > Porcincola. The sequence goes on along the minus strand of CAJOQO010000131.1, from coordinate 8,630 downwards.
GCCTGCTCCACCGACTTCTTCACGGCGCTCAGGCCTGCCCCGGTATTCCCGGAGATTCCCGGAATGAGGATCACCGCAGGACTCAGCTGCAGGCGGTACCGGTCGATCTCAGCCGGGACGCGCTTTGCCAGAGATTCCGTGATGTAGATCACCTCATAATGGCTCTGGGCCAGTCTTTTCAGAAGCTCCACCGCCCTCTCGTCCTCATCCTCCGCCTCTACGCGGAAGGTATCCAGACCAAGCGCGGAGAATCCGTAGATGGAATCCCAGTCACCGATCACTGCTGCCTTATACATACATCGCCCTTACCCTTTCCCGGAGCATCTCCTCCGGCAGATCATTTCTCTTTGCCGCAAGGATGATGCGAACCGTCCGAATCTCGTTGTCACGGGCAAGGATGTATGCCGCGATCGGTCCGATGCCAAACGGGTTGTGGATCTCGGGCCGGATCGTCTCGATCATCCGGTTGTCACACCAGCGTTCAAACGAAGCCACCGATTTCTTGAGCTCATCCGCAGCCTCCGCGTAAGGAGTATGATCCAGGTACGCGCAGATTCCTTCCAGCCCCTGAGCCGCCGCATCGGCGAGAAGCCCGATATCAAGACTGGAGCAGGGAGCAAGCGCCTTCATCAGGAACTGCCTGTCCTTGCCGCATTTCGCGCAGCGCACCGCGATCTTGATATCGCCGGTGGCACAGATCAGCTCCCCGTAATCCTGCAGAAGCTTCTCCCCTGTTTTTGCGCCTGCGTCCCGGATCGCCATGAGCGCCTCGCGGTCGATCATCGCGTCGCACAGCTGGCCGTCCCGTGTCTGAAGGAGCGTCTCTTTTGCTTCCCGCGCGATCTGGCGCATCTGTTCCGGAAGCGCCTCGTAATTCGATTCCGCCAGCGCCTGCTCCAGCATGTCCGGATCCAGCGTTCCGCTCCCGGAGTAAATCCCGGGATGGGTTCCGTCGATGCAGGCTTCCTTGACAGCCGCTTTCAGATTGTGGTAGTCATCCGCCAGGCGGAACACATCAAAGATCTGCATGCGGTCCGGCACCAGCTCGCGGATAAATGCCCAGGTTTTCTTTTCTTCCTCCCGGAACATTTCCTCGCTCGGAAGATCCGGGTTTCCCCAGCCCCTCTCACTCAGGATCCGCAGGCAGTCCTCCTCGCCGGAAGAGGCGCACAGCTGCGCGATCACGGATTCGCTCAGAAGGGACAGCTCACGGGAACGGACACGCGCGACCGCATAGATGTATTGTTCGGCCATTGCATTACTCCTCCCTGTCAGGAAAACAGAACCTTCCCTGCCGCATCCGTCATCTGGTCCTTCCGCTCCTCAAAGATTTCCTCTACGGACAGGTTCTGCTCCAGTCCGTCGTACTTCAGAATAAAACCGCCCTCGATCTTCGCGTCCTCTTTGGACACATTCAGGCCGGCGCCGTCCGGGAGCGCTGCGACAAGCTTCGCGGCAAAGTCCTTCGGAAGACGTTCAAAATCGCGTCTGCAAAAACACACCTCACCATCCCTGCGAAGCGCATTTTTCCGGATGAGCCTGAGAATCAGGGCAAAATACTGATCGTCCGGAAGACTCACAAACGCCTCTTTTGCCTTTGCAAGCACATCCGTGATCAGCTCCTGCTTCGCGTTCAGGAGCATCCGTCTCTCCTCGAGCGCGGCAGCCGAGTCCGCTCTTGCGATCAGGTCATCCGCCTGCGCGCGGGCATGCGCAAGAATCTGCTTCGCCTGCGCGTCCGCTTCCTTCCGGGCCTTCTCCATCTCAGCGTCATAAGCGGCCTGCGCCTCCTGCTTCACCGATTCGACAGCCCTGGCGGATTCGCTGCGGATGTCCTCTAATATCTTATCTAATCCTGCCATACAACAGTCTCCTTACATCCCGGAAACACCGAAGATCGCCAGAATGGAGATCAGCAGAGCCAGGATCGCGTAGGTCTCGACCATGGCCGGGAAAATCATGGACTTACCGAAGGTCTCCTGTTTCTTGGTGACCATCGCGATGGAAGCAACCGAAGTCCTGCCCTGGTTAATCGCGGAGATCGGCTCAACGATGATGACCGGAAGGCATGCCGCAAGGTACATAAGGCCGGTTGTCAGAGACATGTTCGGATCCGCGCCGCCGCCGAGAAGTCCGATCTGGGACAGGCAGATAAATGCGATGAGCAGGCCATAGATTCCCTGCGTGCCGGGAAGCAGCTGAAGGATCAGAACCTTTGAAAACAGATCAGGGTTATCCGTGCAGGAGCCGGCTGCCGCCTGGCCGGCGATGCCGACGCCGCGCGCGCTGCCCAGTCCGGAAGTTGCTGCCGCAAGTGCTGCTCCGGTAAGAGCGAAAAACAATCCAAAACTCATAATTACATTTCCTCCTTAAACTTATAGTACTTCGTATTTGCAGCGAAGGGACAGAACTTCTTTCCGCCTCCATCGTAAAACTTTCCGAAAAACTCTACATAGGTCAGACGGTTCGTATGAACGTAAGCGCCAAGCGCGTTGATCGCCAGGTTCAGGACATTGCCGACCAGGAATACGGCGATGAACATAAGCACGCCCGGAATCGATTTGCCTCCCATGCTTCCCATCGAGTTGAAGACCTGCGCGATGACGCCTGTCGCAAGTCCCAGCGCAAGAAGCCTGGAATAGGACAGAACATCGCTCAGCCAGCCTGAGATGCCGTACAGGGCGTACAGTCCCTTGAGGATCCGCTTGACCCAGTTCTTTGACTCCCGTCCGCCGGTCAGGATGATGCCGACCGCCGAGATGATCATCAATACCATCATGGGCGTCTTGAGCGAGGTGGAGAGCGGGTTCACGGACAGCATCTCCGCCATGGTCGGTACCGTCAGCAGGAAAACGATGCAGCTGATCAGGAGCACATACCACAGGAGCACATCATAGACCATATCCAGGTACTTCTTATCCCTGATCTGCATGTACGCTTTCGCGCCAAGGCCGACGAACATGTGGATCAGCGCGATGATGAAGCAGAATGTCAGCATCCTCATCGGTTCATCAAGCGGGGCAAACCACAGAGGCTTCAGGCCGAAGTCTTCCCCCTTTCCGAGGAAGGTTTTCCCGATCACGGCAACCGCGTCGCCAAAGAAGGAGCCAAACATGAAACCCCAGAAGGTTGTCGCGATCCCGCAGAAGAAAAACATGCGCATCGTCTTCTTCATGCCCGGTTCCATCCTGTTCCGGAACCTGAGAAGAAGGATGCCGGTGCCCAGGAACAGCAGAATGCCGTACCCCGCGTCGGAAAGCATGATGCCGAACAGGATATAATAGAAGAGGGACGACAGGAAGGTCGGATCGATCTCCTTTTTCCCGGGAAGCGAGTAGCTCTCCGTAACTCCCTCCAGCGGCGCGGAGAAACCATTGTTCTTCAGCAGAACCGGCGGTTTCTCCTTTTTGCCCGGATTCCTGACCTCCACCGCGCATTCAAACCGGTTCTGGAGGCCCTGCGCAACATCCTGCGCGCATGCTTCCGGGATAAATCCCTCCAGGAAGAAGACTCTTCTTGACTGCAGCAGCTGCGAGAGGGCGCCGTACTTCTCCGCTCTCATCGTATAATAGTCGGACGCGAACCGGATGTCTTCCCTGTCCCCGGCATAGGACCGGATCTTTTCCAGCTTCTCTTCACTCTGTCCGGAAGCCGCGGCGATCTCTTCGTCGAGTTCCCGCATCCTTTCAGCGGGATTCGTGTTCGCAACCGGCGGGCTCGCAAAGTTCATGCGCCGAAGCGCTTCCTTCACCGCCGCCTGGTCCTTTTTCTCACAGACCAGGAAGATGCAGGTCTGTGTGGCATCAGAGGAAATGATCTCTCCCTCCAGTGTCTCCACGTTCGACAATGTCTTCACCTGCGTATAGAGGGTCTCCAGTGTGTATTCACCCTGAAGCGTTCCGGTGAATACCGTGCATGCCCTCGTCTCGCCCAGATCCATCGGAAGATCGAATTTCATCCACGGCTCAAGCGCCTTCTTCTGATCTTCCATCTTCGGAATGCCTGACACAAGATCCGCATATTCCTTTTCTGTCCGCAGAATCTCCTCACACCGGTGAATCGTGTCGGAACACGTTCCGATCTTCTCCCGGGCTTCCTCCACGGACAATTCCCTGCGTCCTTCCAGACTGGACAGAATGCCTTTCTTCTCCGGCGCAAATCTTTTCAGAACCGCCAGAGCGTCCTCCGCTTTATCCCTGTTCCTGAGGAACAGCTGCTGCGACTTCGACATATCTGTCTTTGTGAAGACATCATCCTCTTTTTTCCTGATTGAGATCTGTACCGCGCCCAGCACCTGCAGATATTCCAGAACAGCCTTGCGGTCGCGCTTCATGGCGGCAACCGTAATTCGTTTCATCGGAACTACAGACATAGGCTCTTAACTCTCCTTTCTGCCCCTGTGATTCAGTCCTCTCCCGACGCCAGAGCCAGGACCGCCTTCACCGCCTCCGCGCTCTTTTTCGCGGCAGCCGTCTTCAGGCTTTCCACTGCTTTCTTCGTCGCTTCAGACTTTGCGCCGATCAGTTCCTTCTGCTTTGCCTCCGCATCCTCAAGAAGCTTCTGCGCATCCTCCTGCGCTTTTTTCACCGCTTCCCGGATCAATGCCTCAGCGTCCTCTTTTGTCTTTGAGGTGAGTTCTCTGGCGTCGGCAGCTGCCTTTTTTTCAGCCTCCAGCGTCTGCAGCTCTACCTCACGGATGGCATCAATGGTACTTTTGGCCATTCCTGCACCTCCCTGGTGATCGCGTCGGCGCCCGCCGACGTTTCCGTATGTTACGTATAAGAATCTACATCTGAAAATTCTAGCACATGCATATTTATGAGTCAACGAAAGAGAAAAAAGATAAAAAGAGCTGCAGGCGCAGCCCTTATGATGATTCCTCTTAATTCCTCTGATAGCCGTTATTCTCCCGCCGCTTTTCAGCGCCTGTAGATGGTTTTGCGGTCCAGCGCGTTCAGTACCCGGATGGCTGCCTGCAGCCCATACTGAAGATACCGGAGCTGCCTGCTGCGCTTTTTCAGCGTATTCTGCAGACCGGTTCCTTTCCTGACTGCCGCTTTGGACCTTTTCAGCTTTGATGTCTTTTGTGTCCCTGAGGAGCCTGCGGCCGCTGCGGGTTTCGCGGTCTTTGCACTCTTCTCTGCCTTGATCGCCTTCGCGGCTTTCGCGGTCTTTACGCTTTTCGCTGCCTTCGCGGCTTTCGAGGTCTTTACGCTTTTCGCTGTCTTCGCGGATTTCGCGGTCTTTACAGTTTTCGCTGTCCCTGCCATCCTGCCGGTTTCACCGATACCGGCAGTTCCCGTCCCATCCGGCGTCTTCAGGATCGGTCTGTTCTCTTTTTTCCCAGGCATGCGCTGTCCCTCACTCTGTTACGCTCACAGTGTTTCCCGCCAGAACATCCGACAGTTCCTGTATCATCTCGTCATCCTTCAGCCGGAACTTAACTTCCACTCGCCGTGAAGCATCCCTGTCTTCCTGCCCGTTCTCGTCCAGGATCAGATTCGACTCGGACCGGCCGTTCGCGGTCAGCTTCTCCTGAAGCACCTTCTGGGAGTTCGGATCCAGAAAGGCGCCGCTGATCATATGCAGGTACGAGGCTACGGCAAATGCCCTGTTCTGCGACAGTTCCAGATTGGACAGATAATCCCCCTGAGAGTCTGTGTAGCCGTCGATGATGATCTCAGCCACGTAATCTGCATACTGCTCGCTGAGAAGCACCTCACAGTAAACCGGCAGGATCTCGTACAGAATCTGCTCGCCCTCCGGAGTCAGCTCCGACTCTCTGAACGCGAACAAAACGCTGGAGTCAAGCACGATCGCACCGGTCTGCGGATCGATGTTCACATTGATCTGGTTCTCTGCAAATTCCTGATTCAGATCTTCGATCAGCTCCGCCTTGACGCCTATGATCTGGTCGATCTTTTTCTGCTGTTCATCCATCAGCTTCGTCTGCTTATCCAGCTTCTCCTGGTTCGAGAGCAATGCCGCGTCCCTGGCCTCCAGCTCTGATTCCTGCTGCGAAAGCAGGTTCTGCTGATCTGCGAGCTGCGTCTGCTGGTCTGTCAGCTGTGCCTGCTGGTTTGTCAGCTGTGTTTGCTGCTCCTCCAGCTGCTTCCGCTGCTCCTCCAGCTGCTTCTGGGCGCTGGTCAGCGTCTCCTGTGACTGGCTGAGGGTAATCTGGGCCGCATCGAGTTCAGACTCTTTCGTGCTGAGCATGGCCGCCTGGTTCTCCAGCGCGGACTGCATGTCCGTCAGCGTCAGCGACTGCGCCTCCACTTCCGACTCCCGCTGCTGCAGCTCCTCCTGTGTCCGGTCCAGCTCGTCCTGCGTCTGAAGCCGGGTTGCCTGCTCGGCAAGTCTGTCATTGTAGTTCTTCTGGGCCTGCATCAGGCAGACCGCCATGATAAGGACAAACAGAAGGAGCAGGCCGCTCATCATATCCGAATAAGACCGCCATATATTATGGCTGCCCTCATCGTTCATCTTTCTGCGGTTGACTATCTTCACGCAAGACCCCCTTATTATCCGCTCCCCGGTTCCCGCGGCGCGTTATCCAGTTGTTATACTCCCAAACGAAATGCCTCGCTGTTTCGTTCGTGAGCCCGCACGGCCGCATGCCGCATAGCGGCTGACTTCCTTATGAGGCCGGTTATCCCCTTGAGAAGAATCCTTTGCGGCGGGATGTCCCATCCCCTCCGAATGCACCCTCTTCTTCCTGCTTCCGGGAACGTCTCTCCTGCGCTTCCAGAAGCTCGATCACCCTGTCAAGCTGCTGCTGGGTCAGAAGGTTCGCACCTGCGGCGGGGCTCTGGCTGAGCTTGTTCGCACGCGCTTCCAGGTTCTTGACCGCCTGGCCATTCATCTCCGTGAGCTTTGTCATTCTGGAGAGCACCTGTGTCATATATTCCGTGAACTCCCGCAGGTTCGCCTGCTGCGTCTGCATCTGGGCCGACAGCTCGCTCTGGGAAGTCCGGATCTGATTCATATAATCAGCGGCCGCTGCAAGATACGCCGCCTGCGCGACTCTTCCGGCATCCAGTGCGTCAACTGTCTCCGCATTCATCTTCGAGATCTGATCCGTCATGCGGATGTTGGCGTCATTCATCACCGCCAGGCCCTCGGAAAGCTCCGAATTATTCGCCTGCACGCTGGCAAGGCTCTTGGTGTAACGCTCGCTCAGCTCTGCCAGCTCCACCATCTTGCCCGCCACTTCGTCGTTCTTGTCGATCAGATGCTCCATCTGCTGCGTCATCTTCACATTCAGATCACTGGTCTCAACGATTCCATCCATCGCCTTGCGCATATCCGACACAAAGGTGGAAAGATTCTGTTCCTGCTCATTCATCGCATTGAGCGCCTTGATCACGACTTCGGAGGATTCCTCCATCGCCCGGGCCATCTTGATCTCCCCTGTCATGACATCCGCCTGGAACTGTTCTTCCGCGCCGCGCATGAATTCAAGGTGGTTCTTCTGCGCCTGATTTGCCTCCCCCATCACTTTGCGCATCTCGATAAATTCGGTGAAGAATTCCTGCTTCATCGTACGGGCGACACGGTCGCCGATCGTCGCCAGCAGTTTCTCCTGGTTCAATGTGACCGCATCTGTGAATTCATCCATGGTCTTATCCAGATGCGAGACCATCGGCGCGATCGATGAGGCCAGGCTCTGCGAAACCTCCTTCGCCAGATCCTTCTGCATCTGCTGCATGAGTTTCGTCTGGGAATTCTGATTCGCAATGATATGATTCATCGCGGTGGCATCCGTCGGCGGAACCACGCTCGTATAGTAGGCATCCAGGAACCGGTCCAGCGATTCGGAAACTGACGTCAGAGTTCCGCGGAGCCAGTAGGAAAAGGCCAGGGACAGAGACAGGCCGTAGATGGACGTTACGAAGGCAACCTTGATTCCGTCGATCAGGGACTCCACCGAGCCGGACATCGCCTCATAGCTTGCGGGATTGAATCCGCGAAGCCCCAGAACCAGGCCCATAAAGGTACCCAGGATGCCAAGGCTCGTCAGGATATCCGGAACCATCTCCGCAAGACGCCTGTGCGTATAGTTGTTTATCTCATATTCCCCGATATAGTCCCCGATATCTGTCGGGCTGTTCGTCTTGTGGAGAAAGGACAGATACTCCTGATACTTCCCGTCCAGATAAGGTACTTCAAAAAGCGTAAAGCCCGGACTCGTGATGGAAGACATCGTGCCGCCGCTCTGAGAGATCTGCTTCATCTTGCCCGTTGCCCGGTCAAGGCCTTCGCGGGTCTGCCTGAGCCTTCCAAAGCTGATCCCCAGGCCGACTGCCATGATGACCACCATCACAACAAGAAAGCACAGATTATAGACAATATTCGTGAAGTTCGAGTCCAGCGTCAGCCACGTGATCAGGCCGCAGACCGCGACTGCAAGAAGACCGACAATAACGTTGGAGACTTTTCTCATGATTGCTTCCCCTTATTCTTTGATTCTGATTTACCGGCTCATTTACGCCCCACAGACAAGTATACTTCTCATTGTCAGACGTTTGCAACTTTATTCCTGTGAAAAGTTGATGGAATGTTGCCCGCCCGTTACCATTCACGGGATATTGGGCGTGACAAGCCGCCCGCCCTTTGATAAGCGCAGTGAG
>CAJOQO010000130.1 GCA_905236545.1 uncultured Lachnospiraceae bacterium | reverse complement strand
GCCGTCCGGCACGCAGGATCTCTTGTACTGCTGGGAGAAGAATCTCCAGTAGAACTTTCTGAGCCATTTCAGGATCGTCTCTTCGTCAAATACGCCTTCAAATGCGTTCTTCGCGATCCGATAGATCTTCGACGGATTAAATCCGAACCGAAGCATATAGTACAGGAAGAAATCGTGAAGCTCATAAGGGCCGACCAGGTCTTCCGTCTTCTGCGCGATCTCTCCATCCTTCGGCGGCAGAAGCTCCGGGCTGACCGGCGTATCCAGCACATCCTCCAGAACCTCCCGAAGTTCACTCTCCGGCGTTGTTTCGGCATAGTAATGCACCAGATGACGCACCAGCGTCTTCGGAACAGAACTGTTCACGGCATACATCGACATATGGTCTCCGTTATAGGTTGCCCATCCCAGCGCAAGCTCCGACAGGTCTCCGGTTCCGACAACGATGCCGCCTGTCTGGTTCGCCAGATCCATCAGCACCTGCGTCCGCTCTCTCGCCTGCGCATTTTCATAGGTGACATCCGTGACAGACGGGTCATGGCCGATGTCCTGAAAATGCTGAAGCACGGATGTGCGGAGATTGATCTCCTGCAGGCTGCAGCCAAGCGACCGCGACATGGCGACCGCGTTGTTGTAGGTGCGGTCCGTCGTCCCGAAGGCAGGCATCGTAACAGCATGTATCCCGCTGCGGTCAAGCCCCAGCAGATCGAAAGCCTTCACCGTAACAAGCAGCGCCAGTGTGGAGTCCAGACCGCCCGAGATTCCGATCACCGCATCCCTTGCGCCGATGTGGGACAGACGCTTCTTCAGGCCGAGCGCCTGAATCTGGAAGATCTCCTCGCAGCGGGAAGCCCGGTGCTCCCTGTCCGAGGGAACGAAGGGCTTCGGATCAAACTTTCTGGTAAGTCTGGTCTGATCGATGTTCACATCGAAACAGGTCGTTATGAAATGCGGATCCGGCCTGCACCGGAAGGTCGTGATGCGGCGCCGCTCCGCACGCAGACGATCAACGTCGATCTGCGCGAAGGTAATCCCCGTTGTGAATCTGCCGGAATCAGCAAGCATCGATCCGTTCTCAGCGATCATCCTCTGTCCGCAGAACACCAGATCCTGCGAGGATTCCCCTTCGCCGGAGCTTGCGTAGACATAAGCCGAGACCAGACGCGCGGAGGTCATCCGCACCAGGTCTCTCCGGTAGGCTGTCTTACCGGTCACTTCAACCGAGGCCGACAGGTTCACGATGACATTTGCCCCCGCGAGGGCGGCGCGGGTACCCGGCGGATCCGCCGTCCAGAGATCCTCACAGATCTCACAGGCTACCCTGATCCCTCCCGGGACAGCTCCCTCCGCCTCCGGTGTCCGGCATTCAAACAGCTGAAACGCGCCCATCGGAACCTCTTCCGAGCCAAAGCGCACCATGCGGACTTCCCCCGGCCCCGGGGCAAAATGCCTCCGTTCATAGTACTCACTGTAATTGGGAATCGACCGTTTGGGTACGAATCCCAGAAGCCGTCCGTCGGAGACAGCCGCGGCAGTATTGTAGAGCTGTCCGTCGGCCTCCAGAGGCAGGCCGACAAAAACAAGCGCGCGGATCCCCTCCGTCGCCCGGATCACCTCCTGAAGCCCCTTCGCCGCCTCCCGGATCAGGCTGCTCTGGAGAAACAGATCTCCGCAGGTATAGGCAGTCAGAACCAGCTCCGGAAAGACGATAATCTTCGCTCCCTTTGCAGCAGCTTCTCCCAGAAGCCGGATCACCTCCTGCGTATTGAATTCCACATCGGCAACTTTCACCTGCGGTGTAACCGCCGCTACCTGAATAAAGCCATCCTTCATCTTTCCTGCCGCCTCCCGTTCAGAATCCTTTTCAGTGCCTGTGTGTCAAACCGGTATTGTTTTCCGCAGAACTGGCATCCAACTTCAATCGGTTTCCCCTCGTCGATCATCTCCTGAAGATCCTTCGGGCCGATCGAGATCAGCGCCTTCTCAATTCTCTTTTCCGAGCAGCTGCAGGCGAAGGAAACATCATGCCGTTCCATGACCTGAAGGCCGAATCCGCCCAAAAGCTCCTCCAGAATGTCCTCCGGCAGCTTTCCCTCCTCAAGCATGTTTGTAACGCTGCTCACGCTCCCGAGCCGTTTTTCCAGTTCATCGATCATCTCATCCGGCGCGCCCGGCATGAGCTGGAGGATAAAACCGCCTGCCTGCTTCACACTCCAGTCACGGTCCACCATCACTCCCAGGCCCACAGAGCTGGGAATCTGCTCCGATTCCGCAAAATAGCAGGTCAGATCCTCCGCGATCTCTCCGCTCGGCATCTCGATCGTACCGATATAAGGCTCCTTCAGGCCGATGTCCCTGATCACGGTGAGCGTTCCCCTTCCCAGCGCCCCCGATACATCCAGCTTGCCGTTTGCTTTCAGAGGGATCTGCACATGGGGATTGTTCACATATCCCTTCGCGTGGTAATGGGAATCCGCCGTCACGGTAATGCCGCCCGCGGGGCCGTCAGAGTGGATCTGCAAAGTGACCAGCGCCTTGTCCTCTTTCAGCATGCTTCCGAGCATTACGCCCCCCGTAAGGAGCCTGCCAAGCGCCGCGGTGCAGACAGGCGTCGTATCATGCGCCTGCCTCGCATCCTCCACCATCTGTCTTGTCGTTGCCGCAAATGCCCGAACCAGGTCATCCGCTGCGGTTGCCCTGATCATATAGTCCTTCATGTCGTTTTCCTTATTCCATTTTCAGTATCTGTTGACTGGTAATTCTTCAGCACCCCCCGGCGAAGAACACGAAGTGTTCTGAGCAATGGGGCCTCAATCGTTACGTTGATTGTTTCCATTCAGTCCGGCAGGAGCTTCAGCAGGGATGTAAGCCATCCGCCGATTACGCCTGCCGCATACAGGAGCAGCAGGATCTTCACATTCTGCCTCCTGCTGCGGTTCGCTCGAAACAGGACAAGGAGCCCGACCCCCGCCCCGACCATCAGTCCGGCCATCATACCGCCGGCACTCATGGCGCCGTCCAGGTACATAGTGGTAAGCGCTACTGACGCGGCACAGTTCGGGATCAGCCCGATCAGCCCGGCAAGCAGTTCTCCGATTACCGGCTGATGAAAGATCAGATGCTCCAGATTCCGGGTTCCCACCGCTTCGATAAACAGGTTCAGCGCCACGGAAATCAGGAAAATATACAAAGCAATACTGAACGTATGCTTCAGGGAGGAAGAAAAGATTCCCTTCTCGCAGTCACAGTGCTCTGCCTCGCAGATCCCGTGGATCCCCGCGCCGATCTTCCTGATATTCAGGCTCCGGAACAGAAAATCCACCACAAAGCCTGCAAGGATTCCGTATAGAACCTTGATCCCCAGTATCCTGAAGATCAGACCGGGATCCACCCTTCTGGAAAGAAAGATCGGAATCATCTCATCCGAGGTCGACAGAAAGACCGCGATCAGCGTCCCTCCGGTGATGACGCGCCCCGCGTACAGACTGGCCGCCGCGGCCGAGAAACCGCATTGCGGAAATGCGCCAAGAAGGCCGCCAGCCAGAGGGCCGAATCGATCGGCCCTCCGGATCGCCGCCCGGGTTTTATCACTCGTATGATGTTCTATATATTCCATCACCAGATAGGTGAGGAACAGGAACGGAATCAACTTGACAGTATCCATGACTCCGTCCGCTATTGCATCCCAAATCTGCATAATATCCGCCAGTTCCCCCTGCTTCAGGAAAGCGGGTACCGGTGTGTAATATCTTCTATGATGCCGCGGCAGTAATCCGCTTTCGCCATTCCTTCCCTGATCACAATTGCGATCACTTCCGCGATCCTGTCAAAATCTTCTTCCTTCAGGCCGCGGGTCGTCGCCGCCGGGGTTCCGAGCCGCATGCCGCTTGTGACGAATGGGGACTGAGGATCGCGTGGAACAGTATTCTTGTTTGCGGTGATACCGATTGCGTCAAGGTCTGTCTCAACCTCAACTCCGGTCTTTCCCGCAGAGCGCAGATCAACAAGCATCAGGTGGTTGTCGGTTCCGCCGGACACGATATCGATCCCCCTCTTCATCAGTCCTTCACTGAGGGCCTTCGCGTTCCTGACGATCTGCTCACAGTACTCCCTGAACGAAGGCTGAAGTGCCTCAAGGAAGCAAACGGCCTTCGCAGCTATGACATGCTCCAGCGGTCCTCCCTGGATGCCCGGAAAGACAGCCTTGTTGAGCTTATGCTCTTTCCCGAACTCCTCCGTGGAAAGGATCAGCCCGCCGCGTGGACCGCGCAGGGTCTTATGGGTCGTAGTCGTCACCACATGTGCGTAGGGGAACGGGCTCGGATGGACGCCGGTCGCCACCAGGCCTGCAATATGCGCGATATCAGCCATCAGGTAAGCACCAACCTCATCCGCAATTTCGCGGAATCTCTTAAAGTCTATCGTCCTCGCATAGGCGCTTGCCCCGCAGATAATCATCTTCGGCCTGCATTCCTTCGCGATCCGCTCAACCTCATCATAATCGATGAGGCCGTCCTCTGTCACTCCATAGGGAACATAATGAAAGTAGATACCGGAGAAATTCACAGGGCTTCCATGAGACAGGTGGCCGCCCTCCGACAGATTCATCCCCATAAAGGTATCGCCCGGCTGAAGCAAGGCCATCTCGACTGCCATATTCGCCTGGGCGCCGGAATGCGGCTGAACATTCGCCCAGGAGCAGCCGAACAAACGCTTTGCACGCTCTCGCGCTATATTTTCGACTTCATCCACGACACCGCAGCCGCCATAATAACGATGACCGGGAAGGCCCTCCGCATACTTGTTCGTCAGCGGGCTCCCCATCGCTGCCATCACGGCATGCGATACCCAGTTTTCAGAAGCGATCAGCTCAATATGGCTGTTTTGCCTGCTCACCTCCGCTTCAATCGCCGATGCGATCTCCGGATCTTCCCTGCGTACGTCTTCAATTGAGTACATAACGGTATGTTCTCCTTTCAAAGCTTCTCCGCGCATCTTCCACGGCCTTGCGGCCGAGGGAGATCCGCAGGATCTGTCACAAATGAGTCTGTTGTTATTTCTGAACAGCTTCGCCGCAGGAACACGATTCGCATCGTGTGTCCTGACAAGTCCGGCTGAGGCAAATCATAACGGATGAACATCGATCACGTCAATAAACGCAGGGAAAAAAGTCTTCCCCAGATGCACCGGGTTATCCCTGATGCACAATCCTACCGCTGAAGCCAGGTTACGGCAATCGCCGTAAGGTTCGCGCTGATATGACACGCAATCGGATCCTCCATCCTGCCTCCTTCCGAGCGCACGGCCTGCAGGATCAGTCCGGCCGGAAACGCATACAGCATCTGCAGGACATTGCCATGCCAGATCGCGAACAATGCCGACACAGCCACAGCAGCTGCCCATTCCGGCAGATATCTGACAGCGAGATCAAACAAAAGCTTTCTGAATACGATTTCCTCCGCCGCAGGAGCAAGGAACCCGTAAAGCGCGATCTGAACCGCCATGGACCGGGCAAACATCTGACGCACCGATTCAGCCGGAAACAGGCTCTCCAGCCTTAACGCATCTGACAAAAGTCCCCAGGCAAGGGACATCGCCATACCGATCAGAACAGAATACACCAGGGACACCGCCCTGCGCGGTGCCTTGCCGTTTCTTCTTCCCGGTTTGCTGTCTTTTCTGTCGCTCATACCGGAACCATTGTATCCTGATCCCGTACGAATGTCGAGCCGGATGCTTTTTTGAGTGCAAGGGTGTGACCTGTAACCTTATAACACTTAACCGGCAAACCGCTTTCGGTACAGGAAGAATCCCGCAGCCGACAGTCCGGCCGCAACACCGGCCGCTATGCAGACAGGAGGAATCCCATTCTTTCCGGGATCTTTCTTTACTGTGATAAGATCTGTCTTCCTTCCTGTTCCATGCTCTGACGCCGCTCTGTGCGCATTCTTCTTTTCCGATACCTGCTTCAGATTGGTCACACCGCCCTTCCGGACCGTTACGGTTTTCCCCGGGAACAATCTGACATTTTTCATTCGATCGCGGAATACACCCAGATGCCCTTTCAGCAGTTCGATCTGCTGCGCGCTCAGCCTGGTGCTCTGATACTTCTCCGCCTTCTCCGGATCCTTCGAAGAAACATAAACCGGCATCTCCTTTGTCCAGAACTGGTTTCCGGCCTGGTCAATCACATGTACCTGTACGGTCTGCCATGCCTCTTTCTCATGAAGCGTCAGCTTTATCACGCCGCCTGTCTTCTGAAGCCTTTCCTCGTCCCACTCGTCTGTTTTGCTCGAATCCACATAGATCTGTGCCCTGTCCAGCGCGATATTATCACGGACTTCTATCACCGCAGTGATCTGTTCGCCCTGATACTTCCCTTCCGGTCGGATCCCGGAGACCAGACACTCCGGCGCTGCGGCATCGATCGCAAACCGGACAGGGAGTCTTTGTGCCGCGCTGTCGGAGGAATTGCCCGCCCGGTCTGAAGTGAGCAGCATCACTTCATAGATTCCGTCTTTGGAAAAGCAGGACGCAGGCACTGTATAGGAATACCTGGAGGCCCCATTGGATGTCCTGCTTTCGCTTACCTCCAGCCCCGATCCTGCCCCGAGCTCCGTAAGGCTGTCTCCCGACCGGAGCAATACTCTCGCGCTTCCGACCTGATCCAGATTCGTCTCAATGAACGTTACCGCAAAAGGCTTCCTGTGATAATACTGCTTCAGCTCCCGCGCGGTTTCATCAGACAGGCTGTAGCTCGATCCATATCTGTTCACGGAAAATGAGATCCGTTTTTTCGAAACATTTCCTGCCCTGTCCTTTGCGGTTACGCTCAGATGGTATATCGCGTCTGCCCCTTTCCGCCGGGGGAAGCTGTCGAATGTCAGTACTGCTCCTTTGTCATCCTCCCGAAGTCCCGATGCAGGCTTTACTCCCCCAAAGTCTGCCTGGATCTCAGCATTCAGGGATCCCGGCAGATAGTATGGATCCTGACATTGCGCCCTGACACGGAAGTCAGAAGAATTCGCACTGCCATCCTCTACCCCTTCGATCCGGATCTGAGGCTTCGTGGAATCGATGATCACCGTATCGCTTCGAGCCTGGCTGATATTCCCGACCGCGTCCCTGGCTTCGACCTCAACCGCATAGATCCCCTCTCCACTCAGAGTGATCCGGCTCTTTGGCGGCGTTTCCTTCCAGGATCCGGTTTCGGACAGATCCCGGAATCCCTTTGTGGTTCCGGAACCGGTACCCCCGCCGGATGGGGCGGACAGGATCCGGTACCGGACGGATTCCAGTCCGCTCCCCTCATCCTCCGGGCAGGTGATGGAAAAGAAGGCGGAAGAGGATGAGAACAGGGCGCCTCCCGATGCGGCCGCACCGCCTGCCCTGACGACGGGAACCGGTACTCTGTCATCCACACGGTATCTGACCGTCTCCTCCTGCGAATCCGCTGCAAGCGTCCCATCAGGGTTGCGCAGCTCCAGTCGGAATCGGATCTCTCCGTCCGCGTTCACGCCGGTATACCGTACTCCATTGTTATAGCTTCTGTTGTTCAGAGGCTCCGCGATCACTGCCGTCCGGGAACGAATGATAAGGCTGCCGCTTCCGTCAATGATATATGCGCCTTTTTCTCCCTTCAGTTCATAGTCGGTTCCTCTTTTCACCGGCGCTCTTTCAATCGTAACTGACCCTCCCGAATAACGCTTATCCTCCGGGTCATTGCAGAAGACATAATTTGCGGTCGGATTGCCCGTTATCTTCCCTTTTGCGTCGCATTTCAGGATCAATGCGTTCTGATACACCTTAACGGCAGGCCGTCCCGTGCTGTCCTCCTTTGACGCGTCATAGATCGGGCTCCATCTTCCCAGCACCTTCCTGTCCACTTCCACCTGCGGCGGTTCAAATCCTTCTGGTATGATCTCCGCGCCCGATGAATCGCGGACGAATCCGCTCACTCTGACAGCAGGTGTCATCTCTGTTCGAATATGATCCATATCCGCAGGATCTGCATATTGCTTTTTCCCGTCCGTAACCTGCACGCTCAGAACCGCTTTCTTCACCGTAACCTTAAGCTCCGGATGCGTCGTTGCCTCATCCAGCCGGATATGTTCCGGATCGTCCGTCTCGAGCCGGAAGCTGCATACAACCTTTCGCTCTCCGGCATCCGGACTGTCCAGGCGGGCACTGCAGGATACCCGGTAATCCGGTACGGTCTCATCCCATTCTTTCACAGACTGCTGACTCTCTTCCGGACTTCTCACAAGCTGTGAACGGAACGTCACATCGATCCGGTCCGTCCCGTCATAAACTCTTCCCTTTTCAGGAACTCTCACAGCCGCATGCTCGATCCGGACAAGATAATGCGCTCCCGGCCGCTGCGGCGGATCTGTCTGTGGCGGATCTGTCTGCGGCGGGTCTGTCTGCGGTGGATCTGTCTGCGGCGGGGAAGGAATCTCACTTTCCGGACCGCTCTCGCTCTCCGAACCGCTCTCACTCTCCGATCCGCTCTCACTCTCCGATCCGCTCTCGCTCTCCGGACCGCTCTCACTCTCCGATCCGCTCTCGCTCTCCGGGCCGCTCTCACTCTCCGGACCGCTCTCACTCTCCGATCCGCTCTCACTCTCCGGACCGCTCTCGCTC
>CAJOQO010000129.1 GCA_905236545.1 uncultured Lachnospiraceae bacterium | reverse complement strand
TTATGAAACAGCCGCAGGCCGCCCCCTGAGCACCATGAGACGGCTTGTATCAGAACCCCTGTGTCTGTCTTAAAGAGGTCAGGGTGTGACTTGTAACAGCAACACACTCGCAGCCGGCAGCGCGGCACAACATACAGTTACATAAAAACCGGAAGTATGATACACTCATAGGAAGATATGAAAACGCAAAAAAACAAGGAAGAACCGCCGCCAGGCGGTCCGGCAAAACCAACATGCTATATACAATCGTAATACCCTGCTACAAATCATCGCAGACCATACGCAAGGTCGTCGAAGAAACAATGGAGCAGTTCAGACAGATGCAGCGCGGCGACATAGAATTTGTGCTCGTAGACGACTGCAGCCCGGATGAAGGAAAGACCGTCCGCGAACTGAGAAACCTGGTCCGGGACTATCCAAACATACGCGCCGTAGAGCTGGCCCGGAACGCAGGACAGCACAACGCCCAGATGGCAGCACTCAACTACGCAGACGGAGATTACATCATCTCCATGGACGACGACGGACAGACAAGCCCGACCCAGCTGCCAAAGCTGTTGGATGAGATCGACAAAGGATACGACATCGTATACGCGTATTATCCCAACAAAAAGCATTCCGGGGGACGAAACCTCGGGAGCAGGTTCAACCAATGGTCGCTTCGCGTACTGATCGGAAAGCCAAAGGACATGAAGACAAGCTCATACTGGGTGATCCGCAGATTTGTACGTGACTACGCGATTCAGTATAAAAGCGCATATACGCACATTCAGGGTGTATTTCTGAGAGTAACACGCAATATCAGCTGCGTACCGGTAGAGCATTTCCGCAGGGAAGTCGGACAGAGCGGATATACCTTCAGCAAACTGGTAAAGCTCTGGGCAAACATCATCGGGTTCTCGATCGTGCCCCTGCGCCTGGCGACGATTCTCGGCTATGTGTTTTCACTGGCGGGACTGATCGGAATCATCGGAGTGATCGTCCGGAAGATTGTACGGCCCGTGACGGCGCTCGGCTGGCCAAGCGTTATGGTATCGATCTTTTTCTTCTCCGGACTGATCCTGCTGTTCATGGGACTGATCGGCGAATACATCGGAAGAATCTTCCTGGGAATGTGCAACAACCCACAATTTGTGGTACGGCAGATCGATGTGCACGGAGGTGCCCCCTATCTGGAAAATGAATATGGAGAACGGTTCCTGAGGAAGGAGGAAGCTGGGCCATGAAGAAGCTGATGATAATGGGAGCCGGAACCTATCAGGTTCCGCTGATCAGGACGGCAAAGGAGATGGGGATCCATACCATCGCGGTATCCATACCCGGAAACTATCCCGGATTTGCCTACGCGGATGAGGTCCTCCATATCAATACGGTAGATTCAGAGGCAGTTCTGAAAGCGGCACGGGAGAAAGCAATCGACGGGATCTGTACGGCAGGAACGGATGTCGCTGTCATGACCATCGGACGGGTCAACGACGCGCTTGGCCTGTCAGGGATCTCCTTCGAATCCGCAAAGCTTGCCTGCGACAAGGTTCTGATGAAGCAGTGCTATGAGGAGAACGGGGTACGCACCGCGAAGTACCGCCGCATTTACTTCAACGAGGATGTCAGGGAGAAGATCGAAGGCCTGGAATACCCTCTGATCGTCAAAATTGTGGATTCTTCCGGAAGCAGGGGGATCACCAGAGTAGATAAGCCGGAGGATCTTTCGGGTGCCATCCGGGATGCGCAGGCCTTCACGAGGAAGGATTACTACATTGTTGAGGAGTTTATCACCGGCCGGGAGTTCGGCGCACAGGCATTTGTGATGGACGGAGAAGTCCAGTTCATCCTTCCCCACGGCGATTACATCTTCCACGGGAGCACGGGAGTTCCGGCAGGTCATTTTGCCCCGTATGAGCTGAGCGGAGATCAGCTGGCAGACTGTGTTGAGATGACGCGGAAGGCACTTCATGCGATGAAGCTGAATAACTGCGCGTGCAACTGCGATTTTATCATGCGTGACGGGAAGACTTATGTGCTGGAGATCGGCGGACGGTCCGGCGCGACGTGTCTTGCGGAACTCGTCTCTATCTATTACGGGTATGATTATTACCGCAAGATCATAGAGGTGGCGCTTGGCCGGAAGCCGGACTTCCCGACTTCGAAGCATGTGCCAAACGCTTCAAAGCTCCTCATGAGCGACAGGGACGGAGAGATCATCGCCATTGCAAACCGCAATCCGAAGAACAGTCCGAACATCTATGAGGTTGTTTTTGATTACACGGTAGGAGACCAGGTAAAGAAGTTCCACGTCGGTCCCAACCGGATCGGACATGTTATCACAAAGGGAAGAACCCTTGCCGAGGCGGCCGGTGCGCTGGACCGGGCACTGGAGAACATTACAATAGAGGTTGTATAAGGCAGACGGGACGTCTCCCGCCTGGATCACGGTTAAAAAGCTATGCTGGAAAATGTACAGAAGAAAATGATGAACGGATATATCCTGGCGGATCTTCAGAAGATGCCCCACAGGATTCCGAGGAACTTTTCAAAGGTGATGCGCCTGCAGAATGAGCGGGTGCGGAAGCTTGCGGAGTGCGCTTACCGGATCGATTTCTACCGGGAGCGTTTCGACAGAGCGGGAGTCAGGCCGGAGGATATCCAGACGGGAAACGACCTTACGAAGCTGCCGGTTCTGACGAAAAATGAGCTGCGCGAGTGGATGGGCGGACTGAAGGAGGATCCGCGTTACAGCGGCTGGATCTGTGACACGACCTCAGGATCGACGGGGAAACCGGTATCCGTTCTTTTCTCTCCGAGAGAGAAAGCGTATATGAAGGCGAACTGGTACCGCGTCATGCTTTGCTGCGGATATAACCCGATGACAGGGAAGATGATGAGCCGCGTCAATATGCATGATGTCAATCCGGGCGGTCAGGATACATTCCTGCAGAAGCTGGGGGTGTTCCGGCATGCTTTCGTGGATCAGTACGCGCCGGAGGAGGAAGTGATCGACGCGATCAATGCCTATGAGCCGGACTGGCTGTACATGAACAAGACCGAACTGATGCGTCTTGTTCTGTACGCGAAACGTACGGGGAAGAAGATCTTCCATCCGCGGTTTTACGATCCGATCTCGGAGAAGGTGACGGAAAATGACCGTGCACTCTTTATCGAGCAGCTGGGGCCGGGGATCATCGATTCCTACGGAACGGCCGAGACCGGCGCCTGCATGCTCCGCCTTCCGGGGAAGGATTACTATGTGGTACACAATGATTCCTTCGTGGTCAATGTTGTCGATGACGACGGGCAGCTGGCAAAACGCGGAAGGATCCTGATCACGCCTCTGTATAAGACGGATCTTCCTCTGATCAACTACGAGGTTGGAGACCGGGCTGTGATGAGGACGTCCCAGGGAGTGCATTTTATCAAAGAGGTGGAAGGCAGGCTGAACGATTACTTCCGCTATGAGGACGGCAGGGTTACGAGCTTCTTCGAGGTGACGCCGGTCATTGCACATTGCCCGGACATTCTGCAGATCCGTTTCATCCAGAAGACATGGGATCTGATTCATGTGCAGATCGTGCGGGATGAGAACGCGGGGATGACCGCGCCGGAGCTTGAGGCGTATCTGACCGGATCCCTGAACCGGATCTTTAAGAAGCCATTTTCCTTTGAGTTTGAATGGATGCAGGTGATCCCCCCCGATCCGAACGGAAAGCTTCGTATGATTGTGTGTGAGGTCGGATGAACAGGACGGACAAGGTGAGAAAGTACAGAATCGGAATGAGACAGATTCTCTGCATGCTTGCGATTGCGGTTTTGCTGGATGCGGGGATTGCAGGCAGTATACCGGCTGCGCCGCGCGGAACGGATCAGGACAATGAGGTGCACCTGGAAAAGGTGCATTCTCTATACTGGAAGGCTGTGCTCCGGCATGATGTGAAAAAGGGAAAAAAGGTGATCGCGAAGCGTGGAAGCAGGGTCACCGTAACCTATCGGAGGATGCATGGCAAATGCAGGATCGAGATCGGGAAGAAGGGGAAGGCGTCAGTGCCGTCCTCCTGGCTTTCCTTCCGGAAGGATCTGACAACGGTCGAGAAGGAAGGGGATTACAATACCGCGACGAAGGAAGCCTTCATCAATCGGAAGACCCGGGTGAAAAAGAAGGAGAAATATGTGATCTGGGTCAGCCTGGACAAGCAGAGAGTGAACGTCTTCCGGGCGGACTCGGGAAAATGGAAGCTGCACCGTGTATATAAATGCTCCACCGGGGATGTGGGGTCTCCGACCGCGCCCGGCTGGCACAGAGTAGATTATAAACATGAATGGGTGCAGGGACTTCACTGGTTTACCGAGGTCATCGGAGGAGGCATGCACAAATGGCCCGGCAGGATCAAAAAGTCCCTCTACGGGAAGCATGTCGCATCCCATGGATGTATCCGGATGTCGGGGAAAAACGCGAAAGAACTCTATAAGATGGTCAAGGTGAGAACCAGAGTGCTGGTTTATTGACGGCAGGCTTTCCGGGATATGGATTTGAAGACGTGAGTATGGTATGATTGCGGAAGAGAAGGCTGTTTTTATAAGAATCAGATCCGGAGGAGACAGGATGAAACGGGTATTGCTGAAACTGAGCGGAGAAGCGCTCGCGGGAGAGAAGAAGACCGGATTCGATGAGGAGACGGTGCTTGCCATTGCTTCCCAGGTGAAAACGCTGGTTGATGAGGGACTGCAGATCGCGGTCGTCACGGGCGGCGGCAATTTCTGGAGAGGACGGTCCAGTGGGAATATGGAGCGCACAAAGGCGGATCAGATCGGGATGCTGGCGACTGTCATGAACTGTATTTATGTCTCGGAGATCTTCCGGTCCCGGGGGATGAAGACCCATGTGATGACCCCGTTTTTGTGCGGAAGCTTTACGGAGCTGTTCTCAAAAGACGCCGCACTGGAGGCGCTGGAGAAGGGAGAGATCGTTTTCTTCGCGGGAGGCACCGGACATCCCTTCTTTTCGACCGATACGGCGACGCTGCTTCGGGCAATCGAGATCGAGGCGGATCAGATTCTTCTGGCGAAGTCCATCGACGGAGTCTATGAGGATGATCCGAAGGATCATCCGGATGCGCACAAATACGAGACGGTTTCGATCGATGAGGTGATCGCGAAGAATCTCAAGGTGGTCGATATGACAGCGTCGATTCTTGCAAGAGAGAACCGGATGCCGATCTATGTGTTTGGCCTGAATGAAGAAAACAGTATCCTGCGCGCGGCGCGGGGCGAGATTGACGGAACAACGGTAACGGTCTGAAGAAGACCTGCGGAAAAGAAAGGAGAAGGACAATGGATGCCAGACTGAATCCCTACGTGGAGAAGATGGGGAAGACGCTCTCAAACCTGGAGGAGGAATTCAAGACGATCCGGGCGGGGCGGGCGAATCCCGCGGTACTCAGTAAGGTACGCGTTGATTATTACGGATCCCCGGTTCCGATCTCTCAGGTCGGCAATATTACGGTTCCGGAAGCAAGGATCCTTCAGATTGCTCCCTGGGAGCCGAATATGATCAAGGAAGTGATCAAAGCCATCAATATGGCGGATATCGGGATCAATCCTACAACAGACGGGAAGGTCATCCGGCTTGTGTTCCCGGAGCTTACAGAGGAGCGCAGAAAGGATCTGACAAAGGATGTCAGGAAAAAGGGAGAGGCCGCGAAGGTTGCGGTGCGCAATATCCGCCGTGACGCCGACAAGTCCTTTAAGAAGCTGAAGGACGAGATCTCGGAGGATGAGGTGGCGGATCTTCAGGATGAGCTTCAGAAGGAAACGGACGCGAAGGTCAAAGAGATTGATAAGATGGTCGAGGAGAAATCAAAGGATATCCTTACCGTATAATGAACAACAGGTCTGTCACCGAATCAGGAATTCCGGGGTGACTGGAGGCTGCCGATGCGCTGATTCCGCAGGGCAGCCTCCCTGCTATAAGGAGTGGGATTATGGAGATACCGAACCATGTGGCGATCATACTGGACGGAAACGGACGCTGGGCGAAGTCCCGGAACATGCCGCGCAACTACGGGCATGTAAAAGGGGCTGCCAACATAGAGGTGATCTGCCGGGCGGCAGACGAACTGGGGATCAAATATCTGACGGTGTATCTTTTCTCAACCGAAAACTGGAAGCGCAGTCAGGATGAGGTGAAGGCGCTGATGAAGCTCTTTCACAGCTACACCCGTACGGCGATCCGCCAGGCAAGAGAGAACAACATGCGCTGCAGGCTTCTGGGCAAGGTGGAGGAACTGGATGACACCCTCCGGAAAAATCTCTATGAGCTTGTGGAAAGCTCCAGGAACAACACTGGACTTAACTTTCAGCTTGCAATCAATTACGGAAGCCGCGACGAGATTGTCAGGGCGGTCCGGAAGATCGCGGAGGAGGTGAAGGAGGGGCGGCTTGATGATCTCTCACAGATTACGGAAGACACCATCTCCTCGCAGCTGGATACGGCCGGGATTCCTGATCCGGATCTTCTCATCCGGACCAGCGGGGAGCAGCGGCTGAGCAATTACCTGATGTGGCAGCTGTCTTACGCAGAACTGTATTTTACAAAAACACCGTGGCCGGCTTTTTCCAAAAAAGACCTGGAGCTGGCAATCGAGGAGTACAACAGCCGTACGCGCCGGTTTGGCGGGCTGAAGAAGGGTGAGGAGGATTAATAGGCTATGTTTGTCACCAGACTGATCAGCGGGGTGATCCTGCTAGCTGTCATGATCACTGCGGTTTGCCTGAGCGGACCCGTTCTGTTCTTTTTTCTGCTTGCGATTTCTCTGATCGGCATGTTTGAGCTGTACCGTGCGGCAGGATCCGGAAAGCAGCCATGGAACCTTCTGTTTGCGGTTTCTTATGCCGGGGCGATCGGGTATTACTGCCTTATCTGGGGAGGATGGAAGGATTATTATCTGAGCGGTGTCATGGCCTGCCTGATCGCCATTTTATTTGTGTATGTGTTTACCTTCCCGAAATATGGAGTTGATCAGATTATGACAGCCTTTTTCGGGATTGTATATGTGGCAGTCAGCCTGAGCTTCATCTATCGGACAAGACATCTCACCGACGGACAGTTTTCCGTATGGCTGATCTTTATCTGCTCCTGGGGGTGCGATACGATGGCTTATGTGGCCGGAAGGCTGTTCGGAAAGCATAAGATGGCACCGCTTCTGAGCCCGAAAAAAACAGTGGAGGGCGCAATCGGAGGTGTTATCGGAGCAGCTCTGATCGGAGCGATCTATGCGGCCATCATCGGGCGCTGGCTGCATTCCGGCGGAAACCATGTTCTGATCTACGCGGCCATCTGCGCGGTCGGAGCGCTGGTTTCGATGGTCGGTGACCTGGCTGCATCCGCGATCAAGCGAAACAAAGAGATCAAGGATTACGGGAAACTGATCCCCGGGCACGGAGGAATCCTGGACCGTTTTGATTCCGTGATTATCACCGCGCCGATCATTTACACACTGGCGTTTCTTGCGGCAGGATGAACAGATCCTAAGACAAAGGAGAGGTGAGATGAAAACAATCTCTGTTTTAGGCAGTACCGGTTCGATTGGAACGCAGACCCTTGATGTTGTAAGGAACCATCCTGACATTTCCATCGCGGCTCTCGCGGCGGGAAGAAATGGAAAAAAGCTGGAAGAGCAGATCCGTGAATTCCGTCCCCGCCTGGCTGCTCTTGCGGATGAATCGGATGCGGCTGACCTTAGAGACCGCGTGAAGGATCTGGATGTTGCCGTCGTCAGCGGGATGGACGGACTGATCGAGGCGGCGTCCATTGCGCAG